>NZ_LBJV01000006.1:0-255071 GCF_028128855.1 Bradyrhizobium sp. CCBAU 11430 | reverse complement strand
ACAATTGGCAGAATAACAGTTGGGTGTTCGGCCTCGAACTGGATGCCAGCGCAGCTGCCGCCAACGGCTCAAACACCTGCCTAGCCGCCTCCCACTGGATTGTAAGCGCAAACTGCAACGCAGGTCCCAACCTCTTTGCGACCGGGACCGGCCGCATCGGCTACGCCTTCGGCGCGCTCGGGAAGACGCTTGCCTATCTCAAGGCGGGCGTCGCCTGGCAAAACAATCGGGGCGACGTCGTCAACAACGTGGAACCGGAGGGCCAGCCACAGGAGGAAACCCATTTCGACTATGGCCGAGTTGGTGGCGTCATCGGGCTCGGTCTCGAGCAAGCCCTTACGCCTGCATGGTCGGTGAATGTCGAGTACGACTATCTGCATTTCGCCGGACCGAGTGTCGCCACCGCTTCGACGGCGCAATTATCTCCGCCTACGATTCTGCCGGCGAACACAACTAGCCTGTCCAGCAACTATCACATCGGAAGAGTTGGTCTGAACTACCACTTTGGCGTGGACCCAGGGGCCGCACCAAGGTCCGATGCGCCGTATGCGGAGTCAGCGCGCAGCGTACTACCCATTTCCTACGCGCCCGGTTGGTCCTTCGAAGGCGGCTCGCGGCTCTGGCTGAGCCGGGGACGATTCCAGTGGGATCACAGCGCAATTTTTAATAACGATGTCCTAGACCCCAGCATACTCGTATCGCGGCTCACTTATCACGGACTGGACGGGCTTTCGGGGGAGGTATTCGGCCGCGTCGACAGTCCCTGGGGAGTGTTCCTGAAGGGGAACGTTGGCATCGGAAGCTTCAACAAAGGGAAGATGAACGACGAGGATTGGGGGGTCCTGAACGAATTATACCCGTACCAAACTACACTTTCAGGTCAGTCAAATGGAAGGTTCGCATATTACACGGCGGACGCCGGTTACGATTTCCTGCGCAGCGCGAACTACAAGGTCGGTGCATTTATAGGCTGGGCCTATTACAGCCAGAGCTCAGACTCCATTGGTTGCGTTCGGATCGCCCCTCGGGATGAAGCATGTCTGAAGCCGGGCGAGGCTAGAATTATCGGTGCGGAGGATACACAATGGAATGCGCCTCGAATCGGCTTGAGCGCCGAAACTATGCTGACCAAGCGCTGGCGCCTGAATGCTGATATCGCTTACCTGCCCTGGACCGATTTCAAAGGCCGCGACTATCATCTCTTGCGAGATGAGACCACCTTTTCTGAACAATACGGCAATGGTGGCGGCGGAGTCCAAATTGAAGGCCTTCTGTCGTACTTTGTCACCAAGAATATCAGTCTAGGCGTTGGAGGCCGCTATTGGGCCATGTGGACAAACAAGGATGCCAAAGGCAGGCACTGCGAACCCGGCTGCGATCGGTGGCCGCCAACATTTGCGAAGTACAGCATGGAACGGTGGGGCACGTTCTTTCAGGCCTCTTACAAATTCAATTAAGGACCTCACTAACGAGGCTCCAAACTTCAGATTGTTAGATGCCGTTCTGAAGTTTTCTGATGACCAGTCCTCGGCGCGCAACTGAAGCCGAGGATTGGTAAGTTGCGATTGACGCTATACACCCGGTTGTTACGATTGCATATCACCCGCCTTGGACAAGGCGAGCCCAACTCTGCCCCCGAACCAAAGCTCGTCCACCAAAAAGCTCGTTGCACTAATAACAGCTCGATCTCTTGGCTCGGACGGAGCTCGCATCAAAGCCGATTGAGCACGCCCTTGCAACCGAGCTGGGATGCGCTCGATGCACGGTTTCTAAATTCCGCAGCGCGATCTTTCCTGGGCAACCGAGACCGCGGCGAGCCCCAACATCGCGTCGCCGGTGACTCCGAAATGGAGACGATAGAGCCACCAGATTGCGCAGCACCGGTCGAGATCGTACATGGCGAGCGCGCGCCTTGTTGCTGCGACCATCCGCGCCATCGGCTTCATTCCGCGTGTCATCTGGAAACCTCGACGTCTCGGGGCCAGCACTCTCCATTTGATGACTCTCAGGGCGGTGATGGCTCGCTGTCCGGCGCGTGCACCTGCAATGGATTGGGAGCTGAGATTGATGTTCGCCATGGCGTTCTTTTCCGCGTTTCGAAGCTGTTTGCGCACACCTATGTGCATGCGCTCTTTGCCGTGATCCTACTGCGAAGGTACTGCTTGCCAACGCCCAGATCTGGTAGCCAATTGGCCGGACTCCCGACCGATAAATACGCTCATGCGATCTCACCGCTACGCGAAGCCACTTGCGACAGTGGTTGCGGCTACGCGACCTTTGCTGCCAGCTGCTTGAGAATACCTCGCCGGTCTGCCAAGGCTATCTAGGCTCGCATCGGCGGGGCCTACGTCGTTTTCCGAGCACCCCCTCCAGGTCACCGGTTTCGCTACCCCACTTGCGCGGACCCAGCCGACTTCGAGCGCCGGCATGCGGCCGAGCCCGGTTTGACCGCGCATGCAATCCTTAGTCGCCTCGCGAAGCAACGCCCCGAACAGATCCGCCTGCACCACACCATCCTGCAGAGTTTGTTGGGATCGCTCAGGCAAAGCAGCCGAGACGATCATCCGGCACGGCTAAAGCTGCGGCGCTGGCCGCGTGTGATGGGCATTCCGCGCCACTCCAGTAACTTCCGATCCTGCGCGGCATGGTGCAATCCCGGACTGACGTTAGCCGGACCTACATCGATCAAGCGAAACTAACATCCCCAGATGAGGCAATACCGGGGCAATATGGCGGGGTGGGATTGACAGGCCGCCGCCACGAGACGAAACGGCCAGGATGACCGTTCATCTCGTGGGCTGCCAGTGGGCCCGAGGATGCGTACCCACTGGCGGCGCGAATAATCCACTATGGGGCGAATGTCTCTCCAGCTAAGGACAACCGAAGTGATCGCAGTCCTCCAGCCCCGCGCGATCGGTTCACCGCCCGGTTGTCTCCCGTGTAAGCCTAACGAACCCTCCTTCGGCTAATTCGGCTTTGTAGGCCCGTCCGTTAAGTAGGATTGTGGTGGAGTTATCTGCGGTCGGCATAAAACCCTCTTGGCGCAGCTTGTCCATTAGGGCAGGTGTCGCCCATTGCCGTGGTAGCGGCGTTCCAAAACGCCGGTTCTCCGTGAAGAAGGCTCCGAAGTCCGGTACCCCCGCCCGGCCGGCCCCAACCACTTGGTCCTCCGCAGGGTTAAGAACAAGGCGAACACGATTGGACTCATCCAAACCGGCCGTGTAGCGGTGACCTAGGATTTCATAAGTCATCGTCCGCTGGTCCGCGTCCGGCAAGAGACCGTGGTGGAATAGCCTATCAACCATCGCGTCAGGGGCGATTTGCGAACCGTGTGAAAACCTCTGTGGAACGGCGAATGAGACATCTACCGCTTCCTCAGGTGCGGCAGATGATGATGGTCCAGCTTCATTCATGACCTGACTGAACAACTCATGATCTTCCTGTGTCCAGACGTGTGCCGTCGGCGATTCTGGTGAATGGGCATTATCGATCGGGTTCGGATCCATAAAGCTCTCCTTCCTGTTATGAGAACAAAGGCCTCTTGAAGATCTCACCCAGGGAATGAGCTGAGTTCGTCACGAATTCAGAGATGGGTGGCTTCGTCATCGAGAGGCCAAGTTCGGATGTTAAAGAGGCTGGCTTTCGAGAAGCTGACAAAGGTCGAAGAAGGAGGATAAATCTGCGGCCGCATCTGCCACGTCCGATTCGATCATCTCCGAGCCAAGTCTCATTCCGCTTGGGCTCGCAACCGGGGCGCGGGTCTGCGTCGTGCATTGCGCACTTCGCCGTAAAGAAGGAGGTCCAGGTGATGCGGACTGCAGCCAGACCCAGTCCTGCACGAACATATCTAGTTCGCTCGCTGCCCGCGACCAGTCGTTCTGGCTGCCGCTTCGCGCCCATGCTCGGGGCCGCTAACCAGAATGGCGCCGATAGCCGCGCCAGCTCGAGAACAGACGAGAGCGGGACCCACGTGAGATTCCGGTAAGCGCGGAGTGACGTGTTCACCTGATGGAATGAAGAACGAAGTCGCCCAGACGCAAAGCAGCCGACAATCATCCCGCGTACGGGCCGAAGGTGCGGCGGTGCGGATGATACTGGGACTGCGCCTGCCGCTGCTGTGATGGGCATTCCGCGAGGTCCCGCCTCCGATCCTTCGCACCCATGATGCAACCTAGGCCTGGCAGGCCGGAGCTACATCGGTCAAGCGGAAGATACATGCTCAGGCCAGGCAATACGACTCGCCAACTATGCCGCGGCTTCTATTGACGCTCTGCGTCAGGCAGATGGCGCTCGTGTCAGGGTGTTGAAAGTGAATTCGCTCGTGTCCTGAATAAGGAAACTCGTCGCAATTCGTAGCGCGCGGTAGCGACGTCGCCGCCGAAATGTCCGCTTCCCTAAGGGTCCTTTAGCGAGGAAACGTAGGCCGCATTCGTGCTCGCCCGTCCGGGCACACGATTAGTCCTCTTACTCTGGCGTCACTAACAGCTGTCTAAGTGGTTGACCAAGATGTACAACCCTGAATTTTTGGCAACGCTCACGGAGCGACTTGGGATCGGGATCTTGGCGTCGGGGCCGAATAGCCGGGGCCTCTCGGGTGACGCCCTCGCGCAAGAGATAGCCAAGATGCGCGGGCGAGCGGCGCCGAATGCGGCTTATGACGGACGACGCGGGCCTTGATAGTCGCCAGGCGCGAGCGTCCCGCGAGCAGGCGTTCGCCCTCTTCGCCGGCGACCCCGGCCGCGACGCAAAGATGGAGCACCGATGACTGGTGGATCTTGTCCGCCGCGCGAACGACCGCCGCAGGCGCGCTGAGCGGCGGCAAGCGCCTTGGCGACAAGGGCGTGGCACGCTGACTGCTTCAGGAGCGAAAGCAAGTGGAATCGGCTGAAATGGCGCGTGACATCGCCAGTCGTGTTCGGTGCCCTCCATATTGTCGCAAACTCTCCACAGAAGCGCAATGTCTGCGGCGCCCGACAACTGTAGCAGGTTTTCATATTTGTCTTGCCGGCAGGCCAGCGATCCAGACCAAGGGTTAAGTGGCCGCGAAAGGCGGGCATTTTTATTGCAGACGTTGCCGTGAGGTTCGTCGTTACGCGCTTCAGCCTACACGTGGACAGGCGTGGCTGTGAGGACGAGCTCGGGCAAATGGAATGCAACTTTGCGCGTGGTCGAAATGTTCGGGCTAGCCATCGCGCTGCAGATTAGGTCGAGGGATGGCGAGGCAATCTACTCGAGAGAGGCCGGAGCCCGTCCGCGGTCCGGCAGACGGACGCTTGACACGCCGCGCGGTGTTGGGTGCAACCATCGGCAATATTCTCGAATTCTACGACTTCGGGACGTATAGCTTCTTCGCAATACAGATCGGTCAGGCGTTTTTCCCGGCAACCGACCAGTTCGCCAGCCTCATGCTGTCACTCGGAACCTTCGGCGCAGGTTTTGTGACCAGGCCGATCGGGGCCATCGTGCTCGGCTCGTATTCGGATCGGGCCGGTCGCCGCCCCGCGATGACCGCCAGCTTTGCCATGATGAGCGCTGCGGTCCTGTTATTGGCTCTCACGCCATCGTACGAGACAATAGGACTCGCCGCTCCGTCACTAGCTATCGTGGCACGCTTGCTGCAAGGCTTTGCTCTCGGAGGTGAGGTCGGTCCGACGACCGCCTACTTGGTGGAAGCAGCCCCCACCGAAGCCCGGGGGCTTGCTGTCTCTTTTCAGCCCGCGAGCCAACAACTAGCTGCGACGGCCGGAGCGTTGGTTGGAGAGATACTCTCGCTCACCATGACAAGCGAGGCGCTCAATGCGTACGGATGGCGCATCGCGCTGTTGCTCGGCGCCGCTACGTTGCCGTTTGGACTTTGGTTGCGCAGCGCCCTGCCCGAAACGCTGCACTGCCCCGAGGCGCCGGTTCGGGTCACCCAGCCTGTGGGGCGATCGCCTCCCGATCGCCGCATCATGAGCCTGGGATTCGTCATCTTGGCCGGCTGCACGATCACTACTTATGTTACCGGATATATGACCACTTACGCGTTGAACACCCTCCGCGTTTCCGCGCCTCTCGCCTTTGGTACTACGCTCATCAGCAACACGGTGGGCATCGCTGCAGCACTGCTGGGCGGCCTGCTCGCCGACCGCGTAGGCCGTCGACGTATCATGATATGGCCGCAGGTCGCTGCACTGCTCATGACGTATCCGGTATTCTTGTGGATTGCAGAGAGCCGCAGTGCCTTCGCACTTCTAGGAGGTCTCAGCGTCCTCACCCTGATCGGAACGATTTCGTATAGCGCCTTCTACGTGAGCATGGCCGAAGGTTTGCCCAGGCACATTCGTGGTGGCGCCTTCGCGACAATCTACGCTTTTGCGACAGCGATTTTTGGAGGCACAGCTCAACCGATCGTCACCTGGCTCATCCACCTTACCGGAAGTGCACTCGTGCCCGCCTGGTACATGCTTTTCGCGGGCGCAGCCGCGCTCTGTGCCATGTTTATGATGCCGGAAACGGCCCCACTCAATTCCGACCATAGCCGGACGTCCGTAGCGCCACGACCGTTACCCTAGCCATACCCGAACAGCTAAGGATGACATCTATGATGTCCGAAATGCGAAACATCGAGCCGGGACGGCTATCGGAGCATAGCACGGAAGAACAATCTATCCTGAAGATTGGAGCAGCTTTACATTGATCAGGGGCTCCTGTCCGAATCCAGCGTCGCCGTCTGAATAACTTGTGCCGTTTACGCAATCTTCGCCGATACGACAGTTACGGATTGGCGGACATCAACAAGTGTGTAACGAAGGCGTCACTCTGGTCATCTAGAGAACAAGAAGGCGCGGCTTGTACCATCTGCCAGCCCAACCGTACGGCATGAGGATGCGACCGCTGTCGGAGCAGCGGCCGCACGAGGCTCGATCCTCATTCTCTGCTTGACATGTCCCCCGTTGTCAGTGCCGAACGCACGAGGGATCGGTCAAGCAGAAGAACAAATCACAGATACCATTTAACGGGTCATCCACGCACTCAGGATATGATGTATCGGCTACCGGAGCACTTGCCGCAACCGGCTGCGCGGCAGCTTTTGCAGCAAAAGGAGGCACCACCGCCGTTGCAAGCGCGAGTGCGCTCGCGGTCACTAACACAGATTTTTTCATTCGAGACATCGCTTCCTTAGGTTAGCCCCAACCGCTCTCGACGGTCTATATGACGACGCTCCAAATCGTAAAATTGATTTTCTCGATCAGATCTATCGACCGAACGGATGAGTTCGGGCATCACCGTATCGCTCTGTCTACTCGCTTGGCACCTGCAGACCCGCTTTATGATCGAACGCTCGACGTGCCTGCGTCCGTGCATTTCCGGGAGCACCCGACAAGAGAGTGTTGTTGAATCTGAGTCGTATCGTCCGGATCAGGCCACAGTCGGTTGCATGGTGTCGACACATGTGTCCGAACGCACTTGCGTCAAAATTGGTCGGGCAATTGTTCATCACCAAGAGAGAGGACCGCGAAAGCCGCTTACCAATTCTCTGGTTCGGCTGCGCTGCAGGCCAAAAGGCAAGGCTTCGACGCAGTCGACCGCGGGGCATGCTAGGCACCGAGCGCGACGACATTCCGGGCCAGAACGTGCCATTGGCCGCGATATGCGTCGACGCAGGCCCTTTCCCGATCCTGTAAGACTAGTCAGGCGAGGAGCGAAGAGGCGAGGGTGACGATGAGCGCATTTCGGCTGAACTCATCTCAGCCATTGGCAGCAGGCATCTAGCACAGCTGCAAGGGCTCTAGCGATGAGACTAGTCAGCTTCTCGACAGCTCAATGTCCTAGGTTGAAAACACCTCGAACCAGACAACAAGGCTCGACCTTGATCAGCTCAACCTGGAAGAGGAGAAGCAGCCGATCCCCCTCAAGATGGCGAGCCTTTCGAGGATTAGATCCGTGCGGGCATCTCGCCGTCTTTGGTGCGCCGGATCGGCCAGCATGTTCGGCCCTCCAGGTTGGACCGCGCTCCATGATTGCCCGCTTCTTCTTCGATATCCTCACAATGAAAGACCGGCTTTGTGGAAGCGGCGCTCCAGCGCATTTTCTTCATTTTGCCATAGGGGGCGACAACAATGAATACAAATCGGACGCAGCTTGACAGCGACGGCTTTTTCTCAGTTTCTGGCTCCGAAGCGTCCCAATCCGAGGCCTCAGAACCCGGCACTCCCGTTGCGGCGCATTGGGACGAGGCTTTGACGGACGCGCGGCCGTCCGCTCCCACTGCGGCAGGGCCGCAGGGCCAGGTTGTGGACGCGCGGGCGGCTGATGAGGGGCAAGACGAAGACGAGAACCGCCAAACTGCCATTACCCAAACGAGAGCTTTGCCGGAGAACGGTAGTGCGGCGCTAAATCTCTCCTCCCTCTCCCTGACGGCATTGCCCGCCGCCCTCCCGCCCGAGCTTCAGGTCTTTAACGCGAGAGACAATCAATTGGCGAGCTTGCCCGCACTTCCTGAGGGCCTCCGCGTGCTCAATGCAGCGCGCAATCTGCTGACCAGCCTGCCGGCCGACCTGCCATCCCGGCTCCGGTCCCTGATCATCGGCGAAAACTCACTGACAAGTCTGCCTGCCCTTCCGGCAACCCTTCGGGAACTCAGCGCTTACAGCAACCACCTAACCAGCTTGCCTGCGCTTCCAGCCGGGCTGCGGAGCCTGGTCGTCGATAATAATCAATTGACCAGTCTGCCTGCTCTTCCAACAACGCTTGAGGAGCTCTACGCTGCAAGCAACCACCTGACCAGCTTGCCCGATCTTCCAGCCGGGCTGCGGAGCCTGGTCGTCGATAATAATCAATTGACCATCCTGCCCGCTCTTCCAGCAACGGTTGAGGAGCTCCATGCTGCAGGCAACCAGCTGACCAGCTTGCCTGACCTTCCAGCCGGGCTTCAGAACCTGGACGCCGGTGACAATCAACTGGCCAATCTGCCCGCGCTTCCGTCAACGCTCCGGGATCTTGTCGCGCCAAGCAACCAGCTTACCAGCCTGCCCGATCTTCCAGCCAGCATTGAAAGCCTGGTTCTCGATTCCAATCAGCTGACCGAACTGCCTGAGCCGCTCCCGTCGGCGATCGAATTGTTAACGGCCAGCGACAATCAACTGGTCCGGCTGCCGGAACTCCCCGCTTCCCTCGAAGTACTTGATGTTAGCAATAATGGGCTGACGGACGTACCGGCGAGCCTTCTGCAGCTAGCCAGCGATGCGGCCCTCGATTTGACTGACAATCCGCTGCGGGAGGGGGTTCAGAGCAATCTACTGAGAGCAAGGAGTGCTGCGGACTATGCCGGCCCGCGAATTCTTTTCTCGTTGAGCGAAGACGCAATGGAACCTACGCCCCGGCCGCTGCACGAGGTTGTCGCAAACTGGTTTGGGCACGACCTAGCCATGATCGCAACATGGCAAAGCTTCGCCGACGAGCCTGGCGTGCGGGACTACGCTCGTTTCCTTGACCGGCTTGCCGGCACCGTGAACTACGGCAATAGCGAATTCCGGCAGGCCGTGGTCGAGGATCTGCGGCAGGCAGCGGCGAGGCCTCGACTGCGGGAGTTGTTTTTCCAGTTGGCCTCCGATGCATGCGCGAGCTGTCAGGATCGGATCACTTTGGCCTGGAACGGGATGCAGACTGCACGTCTGAACGCCGACATCGAGGACGGCCTGTACGACGATCGGCTCGCCGAGTTGCTCCAGCATGCCCGCGTCATGTTCCGGTTGGAGGCGCTAGACGGAATAGCGCGCCAGGAGGTCAATGTCCTTCGTCACTCCAGACCGGTCGACGAGACCGAAGTCTATCTCGCCTACCAGACCCAATTGCGCGATCCACTGGAGCTGCGACACGTCGCCCCCGACATGCGCTTTTTTTCCGTCTCTGGCGTCACCCGCGCCGACGTTGAGAGGGCCCTGGCAACGGTGCGGCAGCAGGAAACGATAGGTTTTGCGGACTATCTAGCGACGCGCTGGCAACCTTGGGAAACGGTGCTGAGGCGCATTGCCCCCGAAGAGCACGCAGCAATGGACGATCGGCTCATCGATGCGATGGGCGAGGAGTTTCAAATTCGGCTGAACCAACGGCTCGCCGAAGTGAGTCTTGCGGGCGATGCTGACGCCGAGCGGATAATCGGACCTCAAATCGTCAACGAGATCGCCCGCGAGATCAAAATCGAGGTGATGCACCGGGTGCTTAGGGCGCACGGCATCGAGCTGTAAGAGATCGGGCAGATCCGTCATACCGATTGCGGTCGTGAGCTCGTGGCCATCACTCAATTCCCCAAAGCTGATCGAGCGACCGAGCCTGCTCTTCCGCCGATGCCAACGTTGCTAAGCTCGTGGGCGACTGAAAAAGCAGGGAAATGACTGACCATACGCCGGTCTACTGAAATTGCCTCCGCGCCGCTCGGCGCCATTGCAGTTGAAACGAAGAAGCTCCGACTTACTCGAGCGCTCAATGAACAACGACAAGCCCCAGCATCTTTTGGGGGCCAAGGAGGCGCGATGCTGGGGCCGTCGTAGCCTAATGCAAGAGCAGCAAATAGGCCGCGTTATTGTGCGCCGCCCGATTTGATTCGTCAAAGCGGCCGGGACGCTCAGCTCCCGTACATCCAGACCATCCGCGGTCGGTTGAAGCTCGCCGGCAGAGTTTGCGCGCCAGTTCGCCGCGGGCAGGCAGGTGAAAGCACTGTGACATCCGGGCGTATCGCCGCCGGCATCAGGTATCTTTCCCGCCCGCAATCGTCAGCGGCCCAGCTTCTCGCCTGAGCGCCGAAGTTCGCCACCGCAGGAAATGGCAGCTTGCTTGTGCGACGACCGACATCCTCCGGATCGCCAGCCGATAACCCTTCCGTAAGCAGTGTTCTCTCCCGGGCTCCATCCTTGTGTAAGCTGGACCCCGACGAGGCTCGGCGCAGCTCAGGCGATCCGCCGAGCCGGTCCGAAAGGCATGAACTCTGAGGCCGAACGGCTCACCGGCGCAAGACAACCAGCTCACTAGATCCCCAGTCGAGCCATCTGAGCTGAAGCGTGCTCGGGGTCGGGAAGGGGCTGCCACGGCTGGCCAGCGGCGGTGCTCAACAAGGACCTACAGAACGCAGGAGTGAGCTTGCCGCGGTGGATCACGACGTTCTCGTGCCCCTCGGCGGCTCGAGCGTTCTGCCAGTGCTGATTGTAGCCGCGCTGCTCGTCAGACTTCACGTGGCAAGCGGCGAATTCGCGATCGCCCAGCGCTGCCAATTGCCAGGCATGTACCGGCCGCTTGGTATGGATGTGTACCCACATCGGCCTTGGCGTCGCGCCATTGCTCAGCGCCATGGGCTGTAGCTTCATTTCGAACAGCGTCCCTGGCTCTCCCTTCAAGGCGCGAGGTGGATCCACTGACGCCAGTTCCCCCGCTGCCCGTAACTGTGCAAGGTATTTCTGCGATGGAAACGCATAGGTCTTCATGCAATCGCTCGTGATTGCTGCCTTTCGCGCGCTCAATGACTTTGCCTGCCCCTGAACCTCGGACCCCATCCTTTGAAGCCGGACTATCTTTTCGTGCACTTCGGGCACCTGCGCAGCCGTGAGCAGGCCCCGTCGGCGAGGCTCCTCCAGCGCGACTACACAGGCCTCAATCTCGGAGGACTGCGTCTGCAAGCGCTTGATCACGCGATTCAGGACATGTTCGGCGTCCTCGGGCTTCATCTGGCGCGCTTGCGAGACGGCGCTTTGCTGTGCCCGCAGATCGAACTGCAGCAGCTCGTCCAATCGCTCAAGTAATCCCGGCAGTGCTTTCCTGGAGGGCGGAGCCTGCCACATCTGGAGGTGATCGGTCGCAGCAGATGACGCAGCTGCCTCCTCCGGCGTGGCGAGTTTCTTCGTACCGAGATCCGAGAGCACGATGACCTTTCCCGTCGCGGCCCCGGCGGCATCGGGCCTGGCGAGTTGCGGCTCGGGCGGGCTGGCCGTCGAACTCCCCTCGCCCGCGGCTGCTCCGCGCCTTGCTTTGCCCTTTCTGGGTACTGGAGTGCCTTCACCCACCAGCGCCGTGTTTTCTGGCAGCGCAGCCCAAGCCGGCGGTTCAATCGTCACTTCCGTCTTTGGCTGCAATGCCAGCAGCCGCATGACGTCGTTCGCCGTCACCCAAGCACCGTCCACGATCTCGCCCAGCAACTGCAAAGCAAGGTCAGCTTCCGTTCCAGCCTCCCTCAGGGGGTCAAGCATGCCCCTCAGTTGGGATGCAAATTCCGAAAGCCGTTCCATGACGCCTTCCAGAACGGCGCGGTGCTCGGCGTCGAGCACCGCTCCCCCGCGAACGGCCTCGCCCGTCGAAATAAATGCCGGAAAAACATCTTCAACAAAGGTCCCGAGCAGACGCACCTGCCCGCTCTCGTCCATGAGGGCGGCTCGCACGTCAGGTGCTAACGTGCTCGCTCGCGACTCAATCAAGAGTCGCGCTAGAGCGATCCGCGATTGCAGATACATGCACCCGGTATTGAGCGCCCAGCCCGTATTGAGCCTGAGTTGGGCCTCTTCGGCCTTGCGCATCTCGGGCGTGCTGCTTGGCAAGTGGGCGGTAGCCGCACAGACTGACTGCATCCGCTCGAAGCGCAGCGCCTTCTTTCCCCAGCAGTCCATGCAGGCAACATACTGGTTCGCGACGCCCGCAACGACGCGGCTCAGCTGGTCGGGCGGAGCGGTGTCTTTGACCTTGTCGAGCAGGGCTTCTGCTTTCTTTCTCTTGTTCTCAAGTGGGTAAAGAATCCGGGTGGCCACTTCGTTACATTGGTTGCCCGCATCCAGCGTGTCGTCGCGGAGCCGGCGAGCCTGATCGTCGGGCAGGATACGACGCGCCAAATTGGCAGGCAGATTCGCGTAATACTCCAGAACTGTCGAGCCTGCTTCGACCACTCGATCGATCAGCTCTTGCGCCTCTTCCAAGTTGCAGCGTTGCGTGGCCGCTCGACGGCAAGTTTCAAACTTCTCAAGCAGGCTGTCCAAATTTCGCTTTGCTGCCTTGATCTCATTGCGGGTTGGCGCCGCCACATCTGAAGCCGCAGTTCTGTCTTGAGGCCCAGAGCGCATCCGCTCCAGGACGGCATCGAAGGATTGACCGCGTTCCCCAGGGAAGAGACCAGGCCCCAGGCTCGAACGGCTCAATTCCCCGGCGCTGTCCGCTCCCGCCGCCTCACCCTGTGATGGATCAGCTCGGCCAATACCTTTCATACTTCATCTCCGAATAGTCGTGAGTGCGCAGCCTATCTGGATAGGCCGCCTAGCTGACGACTAGCTGACCAAGAGCATTCATCGGGATGCACAAGAAATAAGATCCCGCCTTGAGTTCCACTTCAGTCGCAGCGTGGTCGTGTTGCTGAACTAGCGCATCAGTGCCGGTGTGATCAGCTGAGACGTGACCGGCGCCCGACCTGCCCTACCCACGGGATAGTCCCAGCCCGAACGCCTTGGCTCTGTGCACGCGAGCTGGGCCAAGTCATCCCAAACGCTATAGAGAAACCAGGAGGGCGCTCGCCTCCTGAAGGCCGATTTTTGGCCAAGCAGAAATGGCCAGCGTATGTCGATCGGCAGACCTGCGCTCGCAACACGCATCCCGCTATCCAGTAAACACACTTCGACCGAAGAGCTTACCAAGTCACCAGCCATACACGGGTGTGGCGAGACGCCGGAGGCGATCAGCAACAACATTTTGCCCGTCCGAACTGAGCAGAATCAACGTTGCGCAACTCCCCTCAAACTATATCTCGCCAGAGCCGGGGCCGCCGCCCAGGCCGGCTAAATCACACTCATAGGAAGGTGGCAGCAAGCGTACCGAGCAACCGAGCGTCACCCCGATCAGCGGAGGGTGTCCGCACGTCTGCTCCGCTACCAGAATAGCTCCCACTATTTCGCAGCAATGATCCAGATATTCTTCAGATGCATGTGGCGAAGCGCTTATCTGAATATGAGGTAGATGCCCCGAAGGGTATCAGGAGACACTTCGGCCACAGGAATTGCCAAATTACTGCCGGTCTTCCCCAGGGACCTTGAGGTAATCAACTCGGGGAATATCCAAATCGCTTCTCTAAGGAGGCTCGCTGCAACCCGCTACAATCTTCAGCATCAATTCATCGGTGCACCCGAGAGCCTGCTTGGCAGGTACAAGCCGGCTATCGAGGGGGCGGTGAACATCGGCGTGTTGCACCCCAACCTCGGCGGTGCGCTAGGCCACGACCTCTATTCTCCCTGCACCATTGCTGATCTGACCGCCACGGGCTTTCGCTATTGGGCGCTCGGCCATGTACACATGCGTTCGGCCGTCGAAGGGGCGTGGGCCATTGTGATGCCGGGCACGCCGCAGGGCCGGGACATCAGCGAGGCTGGCCCGAAATCCGTGACGCTTGTGACCATCGAGGACGATCGCTCGATTCACATCGAAGAGCGCACCACCAGCATCTCGCAGTTCGAGCGCGTTCTGGTGGATGCGAACGGAATAGAAGACTGGCGCGAGCTAGTGTCTGCCATATCGCGTGCCTTAGAAAGGAAGCGCAGCGGGGTTAGTTCAGATCGTCTCGTCGCGCGCGTTAGGATAGAGGGAGTAACTCCGTTCGCTTGGCGGATTCGCTGGGACACGGATCTGCTGAAGGCGGAGGCGGACGACAGGGCCTCGGTCATCGGGACCTGCTGGGTTGAGAAGCTGGAGATCCTCTGCCGTCCGACCGACCGGTCGGAGGAGCCATCCGAGGACCCGCTTTTCGAGCTCCACCGCGTGATCGAGGAGGACATACTCGCCTCCGACGCCTTTCAGAACGAACTCGTTGGCATGGCTGAGGAGATAAGAGCGCAGCTCCCCCCGGAAATCCGCGACACCTTCGGGGTTGACGAGGTGTCGTTTCGGGAGGCGCTCACGCGCATGGAGCGTGACGGAGCGGAAAGCGTGATGGCGCGCCTTAAGCCTGCCGGACAGGGCGGCTAAGACCTGCGCCTGCGCAGCCTCGACCTTACCCGGTACGGGAAATTCGCCGACCACAGTATCGATTTCGGCGAGCGGCCCACCGATCAGCCGGACCTACATGTCATCTACGAACCGAACGAGGCTGGCAAATCGACCGCCTTTACTGCGTCTCTCGATTTGTTGTTCGGAATTGCGACGCAGAGTCCGTTTCGCTTTTTTCCATCCCTTTTCCACCAAGCGGATTGGCGGAACACTGGAGTTCGGTGCCGAAAAGCGGGACTTCGCGCGCATCAAACTTCCGCACAACAGCCTGCTTGACGCCGACGATCGCCCTATCCCGGAAAGCGCAATTCGCGGCGACTCAGGGGCATCGACCGTGACGCCGATCGCACCATGTTCTCGCTCGACGACGAGACGCTCGAGAAGGGTGGCGAAAGCATTCTAGCAAGTAAGGGCGATCTCGGAGAATTGCTGTTTTCTGCGAGCGCAGGCCTTGCTCATCTCAGCCAAGGGCCCATCGATCTCAGGAGCGAGGCAGATGGCTTCTACAGATTGCGGGCACGCAGCGGCGCGCTCGTGGACCTCAAGACACGGCTCGTGGAGCTGAAGGCAGAGCGGGAGAAATTCGACCCTCCGGCCTCGGATCACGGGCGGCTCGTTGAAACTAGGGATCGGTGCAAGGCGCATTATGATGAGGCCGACTCCGAACGCACCCGCACTCGTGACGCATTGACGAGATCCAGCGCCATCTCGCCGCAATGCCACGGCTTGTGGCACTGCGCGGCATCCGCGCGAGCCTCGCTCCGCTTGCGGATGTACCCGAGGCCCCACCTGGCTGGACGAGTGAGGTGCCCGGTTGCAGAGGGAGGAGATCGAGCTCGGCGTCCAGATGGACGCCATCAACGACGAAGTCGGCCGGCTTGCTGAAGAGATCGCGTCGATCGTGGTGAACGAGGCTGCCCTGCGGCTCGCCGAACGCATGGAACGGCTCGCTGAACTGCGAGCACGCCATGTGACCGCGGAGAAGGATGTTCCCGAGAGGCGGCTGCAACTTCGTGAGGTCGACCGCGCCATTTCGGTAATCCTGCAAAGGGTCTTTTCAAGGGTTAATTTGCCGACGGCCGCAACCGCTATCGCGCCGCCGTCGAGACCGGCACCGATTGCCCGACGCGCAACTATTACGGTGACAATCTGCTGGGATACCTCATCAGCCTGAACTTGAAGCGTTGAGACCTCGCCGAGAGGCCGCGCGCGATGTGTGCGGCGCGGGCAGCCTAACAGTTCAGGGAGCGACAGGGGGCGGCCGCGCAGACCAAGGGGGCGGTGGCACGGCGAGGAGAAAATCAGGCGCCTCCACGCGGATACGTCCCTGTCTTATGGTGATCGCGCCGAAATGGTCGCGCAGCTTCAGGCAGGCGCAACCATCACCGCCTTTCCAATTCCGAGTCGCGACTCGTGATAGCTTCTTCGTCAGCTTACCGACAGGTAAATGCTTCAGAGGTTACAACGTATCATACGTGGATTTGGTCTACTCAGTCCTGGCAAGGGAGTATGGAATGCATCCTTTTGAGGCAGGACAGATTCTGCGCGGTCGAGGATGCCAAGCGAGAATTAGGTCGAGGTCCGTAAGGAAATTGCCCGCGAGATCAAGGGCGCTCTAAGGGATAGGGTACTCAATGATTACGGCCTCAGGCTGTGAAGCAGCCTTTGACTTGAGGAGGCTGAAAATTCGCATGAGACCTAGCGATGTACATCAGACTGCGGAGCGCCGGCTTAGAGACCGGCGCATTGCTCAGGTGAGCGGCTAGAATTAGTGCAAGTAGCCGTGAGAGTGGAGCTCTCTTCCCCGATGCCGCAACTGCGCGAAAACCGCCGGAAGACAAGGATTCCAAAAGGCCGGGGTCAATTTCGTGACCACCGCCGTTTACCACCGATAGGCGCGCAACGCGCGGTAAGCATCAGAACAGCCAGGCAGCCATGGTAAAACCGTTCCCGTCGAAGACTCACATCGGCAATCATATGCTGCATCCGGAAACCCTGATGCTGACCTATGGCTATGATCCGCAACTGTCCGAGGGCGCGATCAAGCCGCCGGTGTTCCTGACCTCCACCTTCGTGTTCAAGACCGCCGAGGACGGCCAGGATTTCTTCGACTATGTCGCCGGCCGACGCGAGCCGCCGGAAGGCATGGGCGCCGGCCTGGTCTATTCGCGCTTCAACCATCCCAACAGCGAGATCGTCGAGGACCGGCTCGCGATCTACGAACGCACCGAGAGCTGCGCGCTGTTCTCATCCGGCATGGCGGCCATCGCAACCACGATCCTGGCCTTCGTTCGCCCCGGCGATGTCATCCTGCACTCGCAGCCGCTCTATGGCGGGACGGAGACCCTGCTGACGAACACGCTCGCGCGTCTGTCGATCGGCGCCGTCGGCTTTGCCGACGGCATCGACGAGACGGCAGTCGAGCACGCCTCGCAGGAGGCGATGCGCAAGGGGCGGGTTTCGATGATCCTGATCGAGACGCCCGCCAATCCGACCAACGGCCTCGTCGACATCGCCATGATTCGCCGCATTGCCGATGCCATCGGCAAGGCGCAGGGACACACGCCGATAATCGCCTGCGACAACACGCTGCTCGGGCCGGTGTTTCAGCGGCCGATCGAGCATGGCGCGGATGTTTCGCTGTATTCGCTGACGAAATATGTCGGCGGCCATTCCGACCTGATCGCGGGCGCCGCGCTCGGATCGAAAGCGATCATGAAGGGCATCAAAGCGCTGCGCGGCGCCATCGGCACCCAGCTCGATCCGCATTCCTGCTGGATGATCAACCGCTCGCTCGAGACGCTCAGCCTGCGGATGGAGAAGGCCGATGCGAATGCGCGGCTCGTGGCGGACTTCCTGCGCGACCACCCGAAGGTCGCCAAGGTGCACTACCTCGGTCATCACGAGCAGGGCTCGCTCTCGGGCCGCGTGTTCGCGCGGCAATGCCTCGGCGCGGGATCGACTTTCTCGTTTGACATCGTCGGCGGCAAGGAGGCGGCGGTGAAATTCCTCAACGCGCTGCAGATTCTCAAGCTGGCGGTGAGTCTCGGCGGCACGGAATCGCTCGCAAGCCTGCCGGCGACGATGACCCATTCCGGCGTTCCCGCCGACATCCGCCAAAAAATCGGCGTGCTCGATTCCACGATCCGGCTGTCGATCGGCATCGAGAACCCGTCGGACCTGATCGCCGATCTCGCGCAGGCGCTGAACGCGGCTTGAGCGCGGGAATCAACGCGGATTGGACGCGCGGCACGCTGACATGATCGCCGCCGCGACCTCATTGCTCTGCGCGCACGAGAGCTGCCGCACGAGGCAGACGTAATAGCCCTTGCTCGATGCGTTCAGCAGGAAATCGCCAGCAGGCCGTCAATCTCACTCGACTTCGAGCCATTCGGAGACGGCGCGACCCGTGCGCCAGTTACAATGCACAAAAGATATGAACGAAGGTAGCGCCCAAAATCGTCTCGTTGGATACGCCCGTGTCAGCACCACAGGGCAGACCCTCGACGGCCAGCTGGCCCAGTTGAAGGCAGCGGGGTGCGATCCGATTTTCAAGGACACAGCCGGTGGTGCCCTCGTCGATCGCAAAGAGCTGCAGCGCATGCTTGCCAAGTTGGAGCCTGGCGACGCGGTGACGGTCACTCGCATCGACCGCTTGGTGCGGTCTTTCTTCGATCTGTTTGCAATTGTTCAGCGCATCAACGATAGCGGCGCCGTGCCCTCTATCGCGGAGCCTTGGGCCGATACAGGCACCAGCACCGGCCGCATGATGCTGGCCGTCATGGCGGGCATGGCCGACGCGGAGCGCGACCTGATCCGCACCCGACGGCGGAAGGCAGAGCCAGGGCGACCGCCCGAGGCCAGCACATGGGCCGCCCGCCGAGGCTCACGCCGGAACAGAAGCGCGAGGCCTTGGTCCGCCGAGAAGCTGGCGAGGCCCTGGCCGAGATCGGCCGCAGCTACAACGTCAACCGGTGACCATCACGAGGCTCAAACCATGACCGGCTTCGAAATTGCTGGCGCGGTTCTTAAGCCGGTCTACTAAATGTTTCAGATCGTTCGCGGCCTTTTAACCGGCAGGAAGGATGCCGGCGTCCACGGTTCCGGCTATCCAAGTCAACCCGGAGACGCGGCATCGGAGTTGCTGTTCAGGCCTTTTCGGCATCTCAGGCGTTTGCAAGTCGAGACGTGCGCCTGACATGTCGCTTCTCACGGGGACTTCAAGCGTCTGCCCGGTCGATGAGTAGCCTATTGCAAATGCTTCGCGTTGATCGAGCCATCTGCACAGCTTGAACAAGATAGTTCAGATCAATCCACCCCGACCGCGCACCGGCGGCCGGGGACTGGCGCGACCAGGGCCTACGCTTCAATCCGCACGGGGAGAGCCGAATAGCCGTGCACAAAGTTAGATGCAATTCGCTCGGGTTCGCCGACGATCACGATCTCCAGTCTCGCATCCAAAATCTCTTCCCAGAGGACTCTCAACTGCAGTTCCGCAAGATGTCGACCAAGACAGCGATGGATTCCGAATCCGAACGAGAGGTGCTGCCGTACATTCTTCCGGTCGATCACGAAACTGTTGGCGTTCTCAATGATCTCTTCGTCTCTGTTGCCGGAGATGTACCACATGACGACCTTGTCGCCTTTCCGGATCTGTTTTCCGCCTACGATGCTGTCGACCGCGGCAGTGCGGCGCATATGCGCGATCGGTGTCTGGTATCGGATAATCTCGGACACGGCGCTCGAGACCAGCTTGGGATTGTCGGCTAGTTTTCGCAGTTCGGAGGGGTACTGGCTCATGAACAGGAGGCCACCGGTAATCGAGTTGCGCGTTGTATCATTTCCCCCAACGATCAACAGAATCAGATTCCCGAGAAACTCACTCGGCTTCATATGGCGTGTGACGGGCGAATGCGCCATCAAGGAAATCAGGTCGAGGCGCGGCTCGGCATTAATGCGCTCGTTCCAAAGCCCTGTGAAATAGTCCAGACATTCTGATAAGATTGTGCCTCGCTGGTCCCAGCTGTCGATCGCATGGCCTGCTTTTGGAGTCGTAACAGCTACGTCTGACCAATAGGTCAGTAGTCGCCGGTCCTCAAATGGAAAGTCGAAGAGCGTAG
Source organism: Bradyrhizobium sp. CCBAU 11430 (assembly GCF_028128855.1). NCBI lineage: Bacteria > Pseudomonadati > Pseudomonadota > Alphaproteobacteria > Hyphomicrobiales > Nitrobacteraceae > Bradyrhizobium > Bradyrhizobium sp. CCBAU 11430. The sequence continues at coordinate 234,966 of NZ_LBJV01000006.1, read as the reverse complement.
CGAGCATTTGCGTCGTCAACTCTATCGAGACCATGTCTACCCAATTGAAGGCTTCATTGCGCGGCAAGCCATCGAGAATCGCCCTGACCCGAGAGCGTATCAAGGTTTCGAGCTTCGTCAGGCTTTCCGGTCCGACGATCGGGCTCACGGTATTGCGCTGCTCGGTGTGCTTGGGAGGCCCCATCTTGATGAAACTCTGGGTCCAGTGCTTATCAGGCACGTCGACAATAGTGATACCTTGCTCTGATGAGAATGCTTTGTGGTTTGTGTCTACCGCTACGATGTCCCGATACTTCGTCACGGACCAATATGGACCATGAGGGCTGTCTTTGCAGTAGTGAACGGGATCTTCTCTTCGCAGCCGGTCAAAGAAACCCCATATGCTGTCGTCTTGAAAGCGCCTGCCTGCGCTTACATCCAACTCGCTCAGCGGGATAATGTCATCTGCTTCATGATCTTCTGATCGCCTGCTCATGATCATCTCCGCAGATTTTGCTCCCGAGAGGTTACAGATCTAGGGTCACGATTCACCGTTTCGCGCTGCCGTGAGCGTTTGGCTGCGACGGGCCGCCCAACCAGACTATCTCAAAGCGCGGCTGGCCTAGCCCTACCATGTCGGGCAGTAAGGATCGCATTGACTTTCCGACCCGATCTACTCAATCAGTGAGAGCTGTCACCACGAGTTGGACGAGGGCTGCGCGAAAGCCAACATCCATCGAATACACACTCCCAAGCTAGCCAGCCTTTTTGCGACCTCTCACTGTCGTTTCGAGCCCAGGGAGACCGATTGAGGCGGCTCGGCAGTCTGCCGCCCATCTGGTGATCTTGGCCGAGGCAACCCAAGACGGCGAAGCTGGAGGCGGCAATCTTTCCGTCGCTTGGATAGTAGTTCCCGAATTGGGGTGTCCTGTGGGGTAACCTGAGAAAGAGGGGGTGCGAGGAGGCTCTGAAATGCGGACGCAAGCAGGTGCAGGTAAGGTCCGCAGCTCTGCAAGTTGAGCGCCGGTGAGGCTTCAAACCTGATGCGGTGTCCGCCTGTGGAAGGCTCGGACACTGTAAAATGGAGGCTGAAGCCTTGCACCGAAACGCTGCAGAAGCCGTTTCGGCCTGGGAACGCGGGAGGCGGGGCAAATCGGAGCAACCGCGCAGGACGGAGCGCCGTCCCGACTAGTCGCCGAAGCCAAACGCCTTCGCGACAAGGTCGAGCAGCAAAACCTGGGGCAGCCCGCCCGAGGCAAATGTGCGAACAGCACGTCAGTGTGAGATCGGTGCTAAAATGCGCCGATACGCTGAGATCTCCCGCCCCATGATCAAGTCGAGACCTTTTCCCGCCTAGATAGATGTGTTAGGTTACCCTCTCTTTAATAGTGGAGGAAGTGATGAGCCATGACCGGATCGTTACGGCGGCCATCATCGCCATTGGCGCCCTCAACACGGTGCTCGCAGCGATAGCGCTCTTGTCGTTCTGAGCAGCGCAATTTTCTCATGCGACAAGAGGCCATCTCAATTGGCGGCTTCTTTCATTCACACAGCGTATGGCCCGATCGCGTCTACGGAACGCGGTCTCCGTTTGGTCCGCTCCGTGGCGTCAAGCATCATGCAGCCCTATCTTCTTTTCAGTCCGCCGGTTCGAAATCGTGAGTGGGTCATCCGCTAACGGGTCTAGCGGCTTCGGGGTACCTGTCCACCGCACCCCTTAAGAGAGTAGTTACCACTCACTGTCATCATTTCCATATTCGTTCGCCATTGGCGGCAGCCAATCTGAGAACATCTAATTTTTCGACACGCCCGGTTGGCGGTCTCTTTCAGGAGAGGCCCAATGTTCAAGGGCTTCACGGTGGCAGTTGCGGCGCTGGTTTTCACAACGCAACTGGATCAATTCCTCACGCACGGTCGGTACACCGACGCGGCGATCGCTATGCTCCGGCACATCAGGCATGCGTTTGGCTTTTGAGAAACCGGAGCGCGTGATGAAAGCATATCATGGGCTGATTCGGAGGAGCAACGCGCCATAGCGATATTGGGATCTGGGCTTTGTGTCGAGCTGTGTGATCGCTTGCTCTCCTAAGCTTGAGGCAACTCGGTCTGATCGGAGTCTGCGATTTGAAAGCTGCCGCGCACGAGTTCCGGAGGCGCGTTGTCTTGAGCGAACTCGGGTAACCATCAGGTGATGATCAGATGATCAAAGCGCGGATCTGACATGGCGGTGCGCGACAAGACGCCCTCACCGCGCCGATTTTTGGTTCGTCAGGGGGCTAAGGGCCTGGATGGTTTACGATCGGCAACGGAAGGGGCCGGCTCTGGTTGGGATTAGTTGGGGGGCCGGTCAATTTGACCAAAGAGCAAGCCGATCGCCTCGAGCGGAGATTGAGGGACGAGCACGAGCGGGACTAGCGTAAGCCCGGTCAGAGCCCTCGACAGCGAGACGGATGAGTGGACATCCTCTTCATCTTGCCGATCAATGCCGAAAAGATAATACCGACGGCGCCCGCCTAGCTTGCTTCGTTCTTTGGACAGACTGATCTCGCGAATCGTCATCTCGCCCACAGCAACAGCTGTCAGTCACCCAGGACTATGAACCTCAATCACTCTTTTGCGATTAGTCGCAGTTTAGATCGCCATGATCGACTCGATCAAGCCAAGCTTCCTAAGCGCGCAGTTGAAGCCAGTCTCGACAAGGTGTTGTTGGTCTCAGGTGAAATTGATGTTGGAAATCAGGCGCGAGATCGGCATAGCTGCGCTCCCGCGCTTGATCTGGCGGAAGCACAAAGAGTCTCTCAGCCGCTGAATAGGCCGCGGAACGCGATGATGTTTGTAGGCTGTACCTCCAGGAAATAGCAGTCACGGGAGTGCCAACCTCCTGTAAAAATTCGTCTTTAGCGCAACGATCGACTATCCGGTCAGCGCCGCTTCGGAGCCGAGTTTATGCTTTGGCGTTGCCGAAGATGCGCCTTGCTTCCGACGTCTCCGCTTTGGGTTGAAACCGGTAAACTCATCCCGAGCAGATGTTTTCCGCTTGGCCCTCGTCAGCCGACATGGCTTTATTGGTTCAAGCCCTAGCTCATTCCCCTTTTACCAACTCGAAAGCTACGAACGTAGTACCCATGTCGCTGAACGGCCGACTTTATCTCGTCGCTGACTTTGAGAACTCTAATTCTGCTCTTGCGCCATTTATTGGATGAGTAAAGTGCGGGTATCGCAGATCCGTTGCTTATGACAAGGAAGTCCCGCCTGTTATTGCGATAGACATCAAACATGTCACCCTCGCGGAAATGTCGAATAGAGCAAATATTTTTGGTAGCGACCGCGCCAGCTTAGCGCCCTGGGCGCCCGAGCGGGTGGTAGTCTGGGATGCATGCTGGTTAGACTTCGCGGCCAGTGAATGTCGGGGAAATGTTAGCGCGCCAACCGATCAGCTCAGATTTCTTTTTGCATGCTGTTTACATGCCACGCCAGTGTACCAGTTCTGTGAAGGCCATGCGGTGAAAAATGGTCTAGCTACGAGTGCTTAGGCAGGTCGATCCAGAGATCCGGAGCACCATTTACGAGGGTATCCTGATCTGGAACATAGATACTATCGAAAACCCTCAGGCCATGAGCCGTTGCCGCCCCAATAATGATGAAAGGGAGCTTGACCTGCTCTAGATCTTCGAAGCTGTCAGCGCCGACAATCCGAAGAAAATCGAATTTAAACCGTCGGAACTTTATGTGAGATGCAGCCGACGCTACAAGGTCCTTGACGCTCGACGCTCCTCGGACGATCTCTTCCCTTAAATGGTTGAGCGCCGTGAAGAGGAACGACAGCTCATCAAGCTCAGACCGGCTAAATCGCCTCAAGCGCGACGAAATCGGCACTCCATTCTTGTATCTCACGGTCGGCACAAACCTTATCTCGCAATCGAGAAGGAGGTCTGCAACGGCGCGCTTCACCAGGATCGCCTGACCGATATCTTTCAGGCCGAAGTAGCTGCGAGTTGGCCGCGCATAGCAGATCCAACGGACCGCACCGGTTACGGCTTCCTTCAAGCACGCCTCAGGTCCATCTAAACGCAAATGATAGTCACCTTGCGATACGAACGTTCGATAGCCAGGCGGAAACATTTCGGTGTCGCTCGAGGAAATCACGGCAGTCGCTCCCGAACGTAGGGCAAGTCCAATATCATCGTCCAAATTGAAATCGTAGCTCCCACCTGGTCTAAGCTGGATCTTGTTCGGGTACACTGTGACAATCGCGACGTCATTCTCCAAGGCCGCTCTTCTGATCAGTTCTGCATGCCCAAGATGCAGCGCGCCCAGAGTGTGTACCGTGCCAATGGTCTGACCTGTTCTTGCGACCTCCCGGATGAACGCCTTGCCTGCGGAAAGACCTGCCAGATGCATGTTCTTACTCCAGTTTTCTTGAACGCAAAAGAGTGGAGAAGATGCGCGGCCTGGGCATCCCGTGTGGGCCGCGCACGCAGACGAACTCCACAGAGCTTCAACGCCGGCTTACAGCTCGAACCACAGCATCAAGCTGATCTAAGCTCATGGGCACTGCAGCTCCCTCTGTTCTTGCGGTTTTCAAAGGAGTCAGGTTGACCCTTCTCGACCACGTCGCATCAACGATGAGAGTTCAGCCAGATAGTTCGCTGGCTCGCTCAGCTGATCCCCCTCCAGAGCGACCTGCAGACCCCGACAACGGTCAGCAAAAAACGGCGGCTCGAAAGTGGTTATCTTAGCGCCTGAAAAGTCGACTTTCACGAAGCTGGCCTGGAATGGCGATATCCCACTCAGATTCGCATCGCGCAGGGACGATTGGTTCATGCGAACGTATGCGGCCCGTGTTGCCTCCAGGTTGCTATCGGTCATACCCGCGGCGAGATATGCCTGAACGAGATTGGAGCCTTCCAGATTTGCGTGACCCAATGCCATTGATTGCGGCGGATCACCGGTGATCATCGACCTGTAGAGGTAAGCCTGTGATAGGCCCGCATGTTCGAGATCGCAGTCGCGCACAAAGGCGCAGCGGCCGCGAAAACCGGTGAGTTTGGCGGCTCGCATTGTGCTCTCTGTTATCGAAATGCTCTCACCTGATGCCTGAGATAGGTCCGCTCCGTCCAGCTGACAGGAATGAATAGATGCACTGTTGAGCACAGCACCGGCGAGGTTCGCGTCGGACAGGCCTACGGACAGAAGCCGCGCCTCGGTGAGGTCTGCCTGTTCAAGCTCAGCGCTCGCGAGATTTGACAGGTGAAGATCAGCGAATGGGGCGCTCAGGGCTCTTGCCCGAATCCGCCCGCTCACCTTTGAGAGTCTCAGATACGGAAGATGAGCACCTTGCAAGACAAGACCATCGATGGAGGTGGGACGCACGATCGATAAACAGTCTCCCTTTGACTGGAAGAACGAGCAATCCGCCAGATGCGTCTTCGTGATCGTGACTTGGCTCAGCTTAGCAAAGCGAAAGGAAGCGGAAGGAAGGAAGCATTCATTGATAGTTGACCCCTGCAATTCCGCGCCATCGAATACAGCATCACTCGCGTCGCACTGATAAAGGAGGAGCCCGCTGAGCATCGCGTTGTCAAAGCGTGTTCTTTTCATACTGCAACCATGAAACAGGCTGCCGGTTGCATCAATTACATTGCGCAGACTGGCGTCATCGAAGTTGCAGACCTGCGCTGCCATGGCGTGCATATAGGCAAAATCAAGCTTGGCGCCAAGGAAACTTGCCCGCTCTAGCCCCGGACAGATAAGGTTCGCCTCAGAAAGGTCTGCACGATCCAACTTTGCTCCGTACAGCTGCGCGCGATTGAGGGTACAGCGCCGCATCGGGAAATCTGAGAGGTCGTGACCGCTAAAGTTCTCGGAGGATAGCTGCAAACCAATCCCGGTCCTTTTGATCGCCTCCTCGGTTCGCCTGCCGACAGCAGCCACTGCGCGCAGCCTATCGGCAGCTCGGCTCCAGTACCGAACGAACTCGCCATCTGATGAAAGCTCGTTCTTCCGATCTGAGCAATGCTCCGCCCCTTCATTCACGGTGAACTCGCTATCAGCGCCGATCCTATGCGACATGCCGAGGGTTCCGTATTGCCGGATTTCGGAGGTCCTTTTATTGACCTCTTTGTGCTGGGCGTGCACCCACGTTATGCGCTTTGTGGTGGACTCGTCTGCGAATTGGCGACACGATGCGCCGATGAGGCTCCTGTTGCCTATTCTTCGCAGCCGACGCTTGAACACGACAGCCGCATCCTAGTCATGCGTCCCTACCGCTACTCGGCGCGATTGTTCACCAAGCCCGCCAACCTCGACAACGATCTGTCCGTTGACAGTGCCGATATATCTGACAGTGAGGATTATTTCGTCAGCTCTGGGAAACTCCACATCACTCTCCATCAAACCGAATGCGCAAAATTCTAGGTCTTCTTTTTCAGAATGGACCCGCGGCTTGCGGGCGGAAAAGTGATCCTTCATCAACGGCTGCACTCAACCCGCCATCACCTTATCGGTAGCAACGACCGTGCCAGCCTCGTCAGTCGAAATTAGCGAACTGAACAGGGCGTCATGAATTCAAAATTGACGCCGAATGTTTCGAATCTGACAAACACGGTCTTTGTCGGGAACCGCACCGTGGCTAGGCTATCGTGAAAGCGAAGATTCCGAGCTCGTTTGCAGGAGAGCAAGAGCCGCACTCCTTGCGGGCGGGCAATTGATGGCTTGCAACTCCACAGGTGCGGATCGTCGGCTTCTTGCTCAGCCTATATTCGAACTCGGCCGGGCCTGCTTCGCGCGCCGGCCGGTCCCCTGCTTTAACCCGTGATCCACAGATTGTCCTTTCCGAGCGATGAGCGAGGGCGCAATCGCGACCAAATCGCGGGCAAACGCGGCTGCCCCCGCGATCGGCGACAGACAATTTTGGAGAAAGGAAGTCGAATTCGAAGGCATTCACGCGATGCCTTCTTCGAGGATCGTAGCTGAATGACCACTCCGTCCAACACGCACTAGGCGCGGCATGGCCGCGATAAGGCTCTTGGTATAATCCGACTGTGGATTACGAAAAATCTCTTCAGTGGTGCCACTATCGACGATTCTTCCCCGGCGCATAACTATGATGCGGTCGCTGATATGACGAACAACACTGAGATCATGCGAGATGAAGAGATAACTTACGCCGAGGCGGTCCTTCAGATCGCCGAGCAGGTCCAAGACCTGCGCCTGGATTGAGACATCGAGCGCCGAAACGGGTTCATCGCAGACGATAACGGCAGGATTTGATGCAATCGCGCGGGCTATCGCAACGCGCTGGCGCTGGCCGCCCGAGAGATCGAGCGGCCGTCGGTCCAGCAAGGCCTCGGATAGTCCGACCATATCGAGCAGCTCAATAACGCGCTCCTGCCGCTGCCGTTTCTCGACGTCGCCCGAAAGACTATCGGATATGATGCGTCCGGCCGTCCATCGTGGATCAAACGAGCCAAGAGGATCTTGGTAGATGATCGATATTGCCCGCCGCCGAGCCCGCCGTTCGCGTTCCGCGAGCGTGCTCCAAGGCCGGCCTGCAAACTGAACGACTCCATCGTCAGGCTTATCCAGTGCCATGACCATGCGCGCCATCGTCGATTTTCCTGATCCGGACTCACCGACGATGCCCAAAGTCTCTCCGAATCGCAGTTCGAAGGAGACGCCGTCCACAGCCGCCCGTGAAGTGCCATCCGGGCCCTCAAAGCGCTTCACCAGACCTGTCGCTTCGAGCAGGATGGAACGAGCTGGCGGCAACGATTGCACGGGCGGCTGTGTTTGCCGGCCAGGCAAGCGCAGAATAGTCGATGGTGAGAGATGTGAGCCGCGCGGCCGGCCTGATGGCACAGCGTCCAGCAGCTGACGAGTATAGGGGTGTCGCGGATCTTTGAATATCTGGACGGCGGGGCCACGTTCGACGACCTCGCCTCCTCGCATGACGAGAATCTCATCCGCCACGCGGGAGACCACTGCCAGATCGTGACTGATCAGGATCAGCGCCTTGCCCCTGGCTTTGGTTTCCTGGAGGAGTGCCAGCACATGAGCCTGCGCCATCACGTCGAGCGCGGTAGTCGGCTCGTCGGCGATGAGGACGCGTGGATCGAGTGCAAGAGCCGCCGCGATGAGAGCTCGCTGACGCTGACCGCCGGATAATTGATGCGGCAGCTGCTCGGCCTTCGTCTCCGGCTCAGGGACACCGACGAGCTTAAGGAGAGCAATGACCCGCTGCGCGAGCTCCTCGCGGGATGATACCGCATTGTGGAGGAGTAAGCCTTCACCAACCTCTTTGCCGATCGGCCGAAGTGGATCAAGCGAGACGAGTGCATCCTGTAATACGAAGCCAATCTTGTTGCCGCGGATGCGCCGCCAGGCACGATCGTTAAGGCCGATCAGGTCCGTCCCCTCGAAGCTCAGCTGGCGTGCATGAACATTGGCGTGGCGACCAGCAAGGCCTATGAGAGCCCGCGCACTTACGCTCTTGCCCGAGCCGGATTCACCGACAATCGCAAGACATTGTCCCGGCCGCAGGGAGAAGGATATACTGCGCACAGCCGCTTTCTGGGCGATGCCGCGCCCGAAAGAAACACGCAGCGAATCGGCTGTGAGGAGGTCTGCCTGCTGCACGAGAGGCTGGGGGCCGCCCTGGGACATTCACGTTTTTCCTTCCAGACGGTCCTGTAGATGGCGCCCGACAATGGTGACGCTGAGAGCTAACGCCATCACCGCCAAACCGGGTATGATCTCCAGCCACCAGGCGTAGATCACATAGTTGCGCCCGGCATTGAGCAGCGCGCCCCATTCAGGGGCCGGGGGAGCGACGCCCAGGCCTAGAAAAGCAAGACCCGAGGCCCATATAATCGCCTGGCCTACGCCGATCGTCATCATTGCCGTCAGCGGGCTCATGGCGTTCGGAAGAATATGCCTCCAGACAATACGGGGAAATGGATGACCCAGCACCTTGGCGGCCTCCACATACCCAGTCCCTTTGATGGCAAGCATCTGGCCCCTGATCATGCGCGCATAGCCTGGCGCTGTGCCGATTCCGACAGCTATGACCTCAGTCACTACCGACGGGCCAAAAACGGTCACAAACACAAGGGCGAGCAAGAGCGTGGGAATCGCGAAGAGCACGTCGACAATCCGGCTAAGAATGCTGTCGACTACGCCACCAGAAAGCGCTGCGGCGACGCCGAAAACGATGGCAATGGACATGCTCAGCGCCGTTGCGCCAAGTCCGATGGCGAGGGATTGGCCCGTTCCCTCGACTATTCGAGAGTAAAGATCTCGCCCCAATTGATCAGTTCCCAACCAATGAATGATCGACGGAGACTGCAATGACGATCTCAAATCAATAGCGAGCGGATCGTGCGTCTGCAGTACCTTTGGGGCCATAGCCGCGAAGGCAAAGAGGCCAATTATGATAAGAGAGACGGTAACCCGGAAGGGAACATGGCGCGTGATTGCCAGGACTTCTTTGAGCGAACGAGCTATGGTGACTTCGGCGAACATGCTCATGTCAGCTTGATCCTCGGATCGACCAGCCGGTAAGTCAGATCGACGATCAAATTGGCAATAACGAATACGCCCGCAGAGATCAAAACAGCTCCCGAGACAATCGGAACGTCTCTCGAGGACGTTGCAGCGACGAGGACTCCACCTAGGCCTTGACGGGCGAAAACCACCTCGATCAAAATCGCGCCCGAAAGAAGTTTGCCGAGCGCCCAGCCTGACAAGGTAATCCCGGGCAATGCGGCGTGGCGGAGGACATGGCGAAGCCTGACGCCAAAATCACTCATACCTCTGGCCCGCGCGGACGTGACGAATGGCTGCTCGAGCACGCGCGTGAACTCGTTCTGAACAACTTGTCCGAAGAAGCCCGAGAGTTCAAGAGCCAACGCAAGTGTCGGCAGAATGAGCCCGACCGAAGAATTTCCACCGATGACCGGAAGAATGCGCAGCTTTACCGCAAAAACAACCAGCAAAATTGTGGCCAGCCAGTAAGGCGGCACTGTTGCCAAAAAGACTTGCGTGTCATTGAGCAGCTTCGACCATATGTTGTCTCTGCCGGCGATGAACAAGGTTGTCAGGATGGCGATAATCCATGCGATCAGCAGCGCGGCGACCGCCAGAATAATCGTAGGCCCAATCTGCTCCGTGATGATCCCTGCGACAGGCCGATGCTGCTGGTAGGATTCACCAAGATCTCCATGTAGGATTCCCAGTATGTATTTTCCGTATTGAACCACGAGGGGTTGATCAAAGCCGTATTTCGCATTGATCGCCGCGAGTTCTGCCGAGGATGCCGGTCCGACGTTGCCACTTGTCACATTAATGATGATCTGGGCGCGATCGCCAGGCAGCACACACTGAATTAAGAACGCAAACGTTGCGGCAGCCCACACCACCACCACGCCTGACAATATCCGGCGCGTGAACCAAACAATGGGATGATGGGTTGCTATCTTCATGGCATCATTTCTTGTCGTCAAAATGCGCATCATAGAAGACAGGTTCGCCAACTGACCCACGGTCCAGCCAAACGTCTTTCAGGGTCGGCTTGGTCGCCAAAGTTACGTCCAGCACAGTAAGGCCAATAACGGGTGCCTCATCCACGATCTTCCGTTCCGCCTGCTGATAAAGGGCGGTACGTTCAGCTCCATTGAAATTCTGTTCCGCCCTTTGAATGATGTCCCAAAGCATCAAATCCTGGTAGCGTGAGGGATTGAAGCGATTGGGCTCGCCATTCTGATCGGGCTTCCACGAGATCCGGAATATCTCAGCGCCGGGGGCAACCCAATAGAGGAGAACGACCTCATAATCATCGGGTCCGAGGTTTTTCCCGGCGAAGAAGTCAGCCGGATTGGTGGGTTGAAGACGTACGTCAAAACCGGCCGCCTTCGCCTGCTGCTGGACAACTTGCAAGGCTTGCTCGCCATCCGGCTTCAGAAAGGCGTACGAATAGGAAATGCGCACGATCAGCGGACGACCGTTCTTGACGCGAATGCCGTTAGGATTTCTCTCAGTCCAACCAGCCTGATCAAGCAGTTGATTGGCTTTGCGAATATCGTACCCATAGGACTGCCCGAGTTCAGGCAGGTATTCCGGCGAGCTCTGACTTAGCGCACCGTTGCCTTCGAACGGTAAAGAGCCGAGGAAGGATGTGCCGACCGCGGCCTTTCGGTCAGTAGAATAGGCAAAGGCCTTGCGGACGAGCACGTCGTCAAATGGGGGCCGGGCCGTATACAAAGCGAGGCGCAGAGGGGTGCCCCCGGTCAGGTGCCGCAATACTGGAAAGCGGGAGTTGGCGTCCTTCCATGCGACAGCCGGAATGTCGTATATGGCATCGGTCTCGCCCGCGATCAGCGAACCGTATCGGACAGTCTGATCTGGCAGAAACTTCCAACTAATCCCGTCAACGTAAGCCGGCCCTTGATGTTTTGCGGTGGCCGGCGCCGAATTGTAGTCGGGATTGCGGCGGAAGGTGACTTCTCGCCCATGGTGCCACTTATCGACAATGAATGGACCTGAACCGACGGGGTTCTCGCAATTGACCGCAAGTCCACGTTTGAGTGCCGATGGCGAGAGAATGCCTTGTGAGGATTGGGCGAAGACGTTCAGCAAGGGCTGGAACGGCACCTTCAATTTTACTTCCAATCTCAGAGGAGCAATCGCCCTTGCCGATTCGAAGCTCTCGCCGAGATAAGGAGCAGCAGTCGGATTGCGAAGATCGGGGTTATTGCTGAGCCATCCGTTGATATTGTCAGCGATGGCGTGCGCATCGAGGGCGGTCCCGTCAGTGAACTTTACATTCGGCTTTATCTCGAATGTGTACACCTTTTTGTCGTCGGAGATGGTCCAAGACTCGGCCAGCCATGGCAAGATCTTGCCGTCCTCGTTGCGCGCAACCAGATTATCGCTGTACTGGCGTTGCAGATACCATTGCTGCACCCATCCTCCGAACAGGCAGGCAGGCTCTTGAAAATGCCCGTAACGAATAACGCCTCCTCGCTTGACGCTGCCGGCAAAGCCTTCCTGCGCATGAACGCTGGGTGCCAATTGGGACAGGCCCAAGAGCATGACAAGGGTAGCCGCTACTGTTCTTGCTTGACGGTTGGACTTGCCAGTGAAGCGCCTCGCTGACCGCGCATTGGCTAAATGCATATCCAGGCTCCAGAGATTTGGTGTTGAGGAAGCGTCAGAGCGGTGAGCTCGCTGTGGCTCGTGCCGGCTCGAACGGAGTAGAGATGCCGAAATGCTCTCGCAGTGTCTGTCCCAGATATTCTTTGCGAAAGAGCCCGCGCTTCTGCAGGATGGGAACCACATTGTCGACAAACGCTGAAGCGCCATCGGTGAGAACATCCGGAATGATGTTGAAACCATCGACCGCGCCGGCGCGGAACCATGCCTCAATCGACTCCGCGATCTGCTCGGGTGTACCCACAAGCAAGCGGTGGCCAAAAGCTTGAACGCTGCTGATGATCTCGCGAACCGTCCGACCTTGACGCGCCAGAGCTTCAATCGTGCGATGGTGACCGACAGAAAACGGAACATGATCTGCATCAGGCAGAACCTCCTCCGGGATTGGCCTTTCCAGGCTGAGCTTCTCGACCGCCACACCCATGCTTCTTGCAAGGGCGCCAGTGGCGCGCTCCAGATCGAGCAGCCCATCAAGCTTTTCTTTGCGACGAGCCGCTTCTTTCTCGGTGCCCCCGATACAGGTGACAAGGCCCGGCAGGATGAGCGGACCCGCAGGGCGGCCGAATTGCCGAGAGAGCGCACGCAGGCGCTCTGCCTCCCGCAGAGCCGTCGTCAAGTCCCCGGCGGCCGCAAACACGACATCTGCACTGCGGGCACCAAGCCGTAGTCCGGGATCCGAACCGCCCGCCTGAACGATGACTGGGTGACCTTGGGGCGAAGCGGGATGCGTCAGTGGGCCTCGGATGCCGAAACTATTGGTATCGGGATCGAGCAGGCGGAATTGACTCTGATCTGCGTAAACTCCCGCAGCCTGATCGGCGATGACCACCTCGCCGCTCCAGCTCAGCCAGAGAGCACGGACCGTTTCAACGAAGTCCTCGGCCCGTCTGTAGCGATCCGCTCGCTCGACTTCTCGACCGCCAAAGTTTGCTACCGTCGCCGGGCTCGACGTCGTGACTGCGTTCCAGGCAACGCGGCCACGGCTGATGACATCGAGCGACTGGAAACGCCGAGCGAGATTGTATGGCTCATTGTAGGTCGTCGACGCTGTCGCGATCAGGCCAATCCGCTGCGTTTCGCGTGCAATCACCGCAAGAACGAGGGTAGGTTCGAGCCCATTCAGCGGTGGCTGGTGCGTAATGTCGAAACTTATCGCGGGAGTATCGGCGAGGAATACAGCATCCAGCAGACCACGCTCCGCAACCTTCGCAGCCCGGACGTAGTGCTCGATATCGAAAAAGGCGCTCGGATTTGTACCTGGCCAGCGCCACGCGGCGGAATGGCCACCAGCGCCATGAAGATTTAGGCCGAGATGAAGCATGGAGTTAACCGAAGACATCACAACCCCTAATGCGGCGGCCTCTGAGCCACTTGGTGGGCCTTGAGGACAAGTCAATGTCAGCGACCACCCTGCCCTTTCGCGCAAGCTCACGCTGAATGTGCGCCGGGCAGCCGATTAGAGGCAGGGATAACAAACCGTCGGCTGATGTTAGAGAACTATCACCGAAGAGGAATTCGGCTGCGTGCTGTGATGTTCTGCGCGCGGGCGCAGCCCGCAAGAGCTTCGACCACGGCGGTTGCCGATTGACGCCGTCGTGACAGCCAGTTCCAGCGGCTAGTTGATCCCACACGAGTACACTCACATCGGCGCTCCAGAATTCATCAACGAGCCAGCTCCTTCTCAGCAAGGTGTTCTGATGCCCATTCGCGATCGGAACGTTTGGACTCGCGATCGGGCGAGCAAGGATCGACCAGAGGATCTTTAGAGGTCGAGACCATACAAACGCAATAGTTGAGTATTTCAATCTACTATCGTCTGTTGGCATCCCCTTCTATTGCGACGTCTATCTGTTCATCGCTTAGCCCAAATGGTCTCGGATCAGGCTCCTCGAACATGCGCTGCGTGATTGCAGCGACTTTAATTGGCAGCGCCGGCTCAAAGCGAGGGACATGAATTGATGCGCTCGAGAACACACCACAGATTTCGTGAGACATCGTTGATCAACCGCATACCGCCCCGTTGCAAAGCGACATCCGATCAATAAGGCCGCGCCAAGCCAACCATCCAATAATGCGATGAAACATTCTAGATTATAGATGCCTCGTTAAGGCAATGCTTGGGCGCTGAGCTTTGTTCTGCACCACCGTGGCGCCTGCTGCATTCGAAGAGCCTCCGGATCTTCGCTTGATTGTCCTGCAGGCGCTGCATGTTCTCGCTTTTTCTATCGGCATGATGACCGACCGCGACGCGACTTTGCAGGAATGCCCGTCCTCGAGGCCTCCCTCATGAGAGCGCCGCGAGTATGTGCACGGGACTCAGTTACTTTTGAAGACAAACGCCTTGGAGCGTAAAACATCGGGAGCATCACCGTTCACGAAATCACTCAGTTGGGTATCGAATGCGTCACTTACCGGCAGATGGGGTCGGGCGCGCCTTCGTGATGAATCGCAGGCTATCAGCTTCATCAATGCCATTTCGAACCGTCTGGCTCGCCTCGAGGTCCGCGGCCACCTCCAGCGAGAAAGATCACGGACGACACGCTGCGCGCGAGCATGGTGGACGAACGCAGGCCCGGCGTTCTGACCTAAGTCATCGCCGTCCCGCCATTAGCAACAGAAATGAAACCCCGCGAGCGCCAAGAGCCGCTTCCTTCGGCTATCCGGGCTGGTCGCTTTGGATCGACCCAGGAAGACTTATGATTGCCCTAGGACTTTTTGTTCAGCTGCGCCTGCCGGCCACACCAAAGGCTTGCGCGGGCGATATGCTTGTAAGGCGCGACCGACGTTGTGGTGCATTGTGTGGCGCATCGGCTGCAAGCGTCAACGCCCCGTTTTTCCTTTTCCGAACCGAGGCACCCGTGTGCCAGTTCTTGCCGCCGCGGATTCTATGCACCCGAATCGTTTGTGGCCCGGCCAAGCTCTGGTTGGCAGTTCAACGTTTCGCGCCCGCACAGCGTTTTAATGTTGTCAGTTAAGCCATTCCCCATGTGTTGCGGATGCGTGAATCGCAATCGCACGCCCGGCTCTTGTTTACGGCCAGCGGCCGGCGCACCCACGCGAGGTCTCGTTTCAGCAGTCCCGACAGAGGAATGAGCTTCACGCCACCCCGGCCCGGACACGAGCCCGACGTCTGCAGCCAGGCTCAGCTGTTCGGATCACAGCTAGCATCTTGACGAGCACTTAAAGAAGATCCACTCGGAGCCGATGCAAGCTGGCCCAGGCATACTTCTCCACGCCGCTCAAGCTCACCGATAGCGGCGCTTCGGCCGCGCTGCTTTTCCCCGGACCTTCACACGGCGCTGGCGTGGCGGATAGCGACGATGGCCCTATCTCCCAAACTCTGCTCTGCAATGAACAACAGGCTCGCGGGGGTAGCCGGAAAGGAGACCGCGTTTTCTTCAAGCAATGAGTCTGGTCAGCTGTTCGACAGCTAAGCCTTCTAGCATGGCAGCATCTTTATCCGGACAGCAGGCCGACTTGATGGCCCACACTCTGGAACAGAAGAATGACTAGGATCGGCGGTCACTCCGACCCATACGCCCTCAACACACCGATCGGTTCGAGAACCGGAGCCGGTGCGTCTTATCGACATTGCCGGCATCTCGGTTTCTGATCCTTATCGGATCAACTTCGTACGAATGTATTGACAAGGCTAGCAAAGGGAGACCGACATGGACCCATTTGAGGACGTCAACCGATCCGAGGCTCGGATGGATCACCTCGAGCCGCAACAGGAAGAGACAGCGCAAGCAGACTTTGAGCAGCGGCTTAGAGAGTCTCAGCCAATCCTCGCAGCATTGGCTTCACCCGGGGCTGGATCGAGCCGGACGGTAACAGACGGTAACAAGAGAGCGCAAGCTATCCTGGAGAATGAACGGTGCACGGCTGCATCCTTTGTCGGAACGCGCGCTCAACTTGCCGCAACGCTGACGTGCGCTAACATTGCGGAACTCAGAAGAGAAATCGAAATCGCTGCGCAAAGATCAGCAAAATGGTCACGAGCGAGTGGATCGTTGGTCGACCGCGTCGATAGTGGCCGCGTTTACGACGACGTGGTGGGATCGTCATACGTGGAGCTGGAGCGCTTTCAAAACCACGCCAGCCATTGCAAGCCACATGCGTTGGACCGTCAAAGCGCGATGGCCCATTTGCGTTCCATGGCGGCTTTGCGTTACGAAGCCGCCCCCTGGAATATCTGGGGAGGCCAACGACTTGATCTGGGTCGCACAGCGGCAGAGCACATGAGGGGAGGTACCAGTTCTTCGCCTTTTGTGTCACTGTCCGAGGAGGCCTCACAACTGCTCCTTTCGCCGGACGATGACAACGAGTATGGCGCCAAAGCAATCGCCGAAAACGCGAATGAGTTGCACACCTACACGGTCCCGAGAGTCACAACATGGACGGCGGAAGACATCGTCAGTATTCTCGAGGACGGGACTGAGAATGACGAACCCGCTCTGGCTTGGGTGAGCGATACCCCAACCGAGGAGCGTGAGGTACTATTTCTGGGCGGGAACCTGGATGACTATCGGACCGCTAGCGCATCTAATCCATACAAAACGTCAGGAACAAACGACTGAGTGGTACAGGCCTCGGAAAGGGTGACTTGCCTTTTCCGACGCTCGGAAGAATCAAACAGTAGCGTTTCACGCTACCAATAATACTCCGGCCCAACTGGCCAGCGCGGGGGACTGGCCGAGTACCGCGCTTGGAAACATGAGAGTTTCAGCCCGAACCTGTATCGTCTCTAAAGTTCGCCGCACTTATCCGCGGGTTGGACCGCCCTTGCCGATCATTGTTCAATCTACTTTCCGCCTGGCCAGGTGAGGTTTTGCGAAGCTAACTGAGTCGCGACAGAACGAGGTAACCATGCCCGCCGACCGCAGCATGGATCGATACAACGCGATCAGCCCAACCGATGGCCGCGCTCAGCTCTTCCGTTGGCGCGCAATTTGCCTGAACGAGGTGCTCGTCGGCACCTCGAGCAGTTGCCCAAGCTGCCGAAACCACGGATCGTTTGCTCAGAGAGCTTCGATCTGCGCGCGAACGCAGTTTACGAATGAGCAAACCCATAGCGGCCAGCTCAAATGATCTTAAGCGGGATGGTTCAATCACCTTGTGGCTGCATTCGGCAGCACTGAGATTTCAAGGTGAAAGGACCCCCAAAGAGGCGGATGAAGGATACGAGCGCATCCTGGGCGGCCTAGGTCGAGTGTCATCAACGCGAGCCCGCGGCTGGATCGACTTGGAATGTTCTTACGATGACCGCAGACTGCGTGAGGGCGTCCTTGGCGAGTTCATCTGAAGCGTTCAAGTGAGAGCCTTGCTCCCCCCATCCGACGACTGCCTGAACCGCCGATCTTCCAATCCCTGATATCGAATCTAGATCGGCGGCCCTCATGAGTTACCTGAGCAGCACGTTCGTGCAACTTGATCCTCGCCCGACGAAACGACCGTCAGAAACACTCTGATCGTTCCTGACGATCGAAAGGATCCGTATCCGTGCGAAGGTGTCCGCGCGATTAAAGGATTAAGTCCTTGAAGCGCCCCCTGCTCTATGCTCTTCGTTACCAGATGAACTTTGCGCCATCCGGCAGTTCGCAGATGAATTCGCCCTGGTTCACGAGTTCGGTGGTCCCGACGACAAGTTTCGAGGCTCGCACCGTCAGCTTGCCTTCGCGGCTAAGGCTATGGCGGATGTACTCGGTCACGGCATGTCCGGAGCTGTCGACCGTTTGATGAGCATTGGCGAAGCTGATGCCGTTCTGGACGGTCACCCTGAAGGCATTGATGACCAGACCGGCTTGCGTCGCCGACGCAGGCTTGCCACCCTCCGCTGTGGTACAGCGGCTCATGTCTAGTATGAGCTTTACATTCTTACCCGCCTGGAGGGCACTAAGCACCTCGGTGTATTTCGGCGAGGGCTCGTCGGCTCTCGCCGGCGCGCTCGCGGTCGCGGCCGAAAGCAAGGACAACAGGATCGTTAGTGCTCGGCCAGTAAACTTCATATGCTCTTCTCCCTCGATAAGTACCGCAGATTGCGCTTTTAACGACGTCGTGCTCGCAAGCCACTTGTCTGATTCCAGACAAACGCGCGCTCGCGCCTATACAAAAGCAGCCTGTCGCAATGAGGCGCAAGTCGCTGTGATAGCTATTCCGACATCACAACCTCGTAGGTCAGGTTTGCCGAGGTGGCTTAGCTTCGCGCACGTCGACTACAACGATTTGATCCAGCCTCGTCCTCCGCTTGGAAACAACAAAACGGAAGCCCGTTGCGCTTGTCCGTCGCAGTCCTAACGGGCGAGAGAATGCAGTTCTCACATCTGCATAAAGAGACGATCTACGAAAGACACTCGACCACCGGCAAGCGCCAGTTCGCCCGTCTTGCTGTGCAAGGGCCGTCTCCCTAGATGAAGCGTCCGCAATGAGGTGGTGGAGCGAACCCGACGCGGCGGTCCGAAAAAGCTCACCCAGCGGACCCGATCTCGACCTGATCGAACACCAATGCCGGAAGGCACAAGGCAGCACCGTATTATGATCCGTCGCTTCGGGCGGCTTCCGTCCAGCTGTGCGTTCGCCACGTTGCCTGAATCTATTCGATTCCTTCCAGAGCTAAATGACCTCCTTCCTGGTCCGTCAGCTTCTCGAAAGCTGCACCTGCAACGATCGACGCCGACCGCCTGCACTTCGAAGGGAGACGGAGATGAATGTTGATCCAGGAAATGCCGCAGACACTCCCTTTGAGGTTCACAACCCGCCACAGCAGCCGCGCCGGGTCCACGTGCCCCAGGATGAGCTTAACGCCCAGATCAGCGCGCCGGCGCACAGTTCAAACGACCCAGCAAGCTTCGAGCAGCAGCTGCATGACTTGACTCTAGACGATGTAGATTCGGTCTACCCAACCTCGGCTTCACTCCCCTTAGCGGCACCTTTCGCCGCCGCCAGCTCCTCGTCTGGGCCAGGCGCGGCGGCCTCGGAAACCAGTCGCTATCCAGCCCCATCATTTGTCGGCGCGCGCGCCCAGCTTGCGGCAACGCTAATGGGCGCCACGCTCCAAGAGCTCAAGAACGAGATCGCCCTCGCCGAAAAGCAATCAGCGCGATGGACGCCAGCGGCGGACAACAGTGTCGACCGGGATCGCATTTACGACAACATAGCGGCATCGACATATCTCAAGCTGCATCGTTTCCAGAACCAGGACAGCGATTGCAAACCGCGCACGGAAGCCACGACATCTGCAATATCACACGTTCGTAACACGGCGCGAGATCATTCGTCCATTGGGGACCCTCTGGAGCGATATCCCCTGGACCTGGCACGCCAGGCTGGATGGCATATGCGCGGTCAGATCGCTTCTCCATTCGTGTCGTTGGTCGAAGACCCTTCGAAACTCAGCGTTTCCCGCGACCACTGGTCGAGAGCGATCGCAAACAATGCCAACACGCTGCATACCTACGTCGTGCCGAAGTCTGCGGTGTGGACGCCCGACGACGTACTGAGCAGTATTGGCCTTGCAATGAATGTGGAGGATAGCGACAACATCGATGGGGATGTGGATTTGATGTGCTCGCTTGGCAGAACGCCAACTAGTGAGACAGAGCGCTTGTTCCTGGGCGGCAATTTGGAAACCTATCGTGTCGCCAGCGAAGACAATCCCTTCAAGCGGAAGACTGGAGAGTAACGATTAGTCCAACTGGCGACTGCGCCATGCTCGTAGGTCCCTTAATGCTGACTAGATGACCACCCGAAGGAAGGGTCATCCCCGCGAGCCCGCTTCACGAACAACGATAATGGCTTGGCCACAGGCTCTGATACCTATCCCTTGACCCGTGCGAGGGAAGAAGGGGCGCCCACATCGCAAGAGGTACCCGACATTGTGGCGGAGGACACACACGTGCCATTGTTTGTTCTTCCCCGGCCTCATTCGAGTGCTGCGGCCTCCTCGCATCGATCCAGCCGCCGCCGACACCATTCGGAAGAACGTTCAGACGACGCGAGCCGCTAAGGCCGCGCATCGATCGTTTCCGCACCTCGACCTGCCATTGATGGTGCGATCGATCCCAAGAGATCGAACAGGATCGTATCAAAGATCAAGTCAATAAAGTCTCACTCACGCGGCAAGCCGTGCCGCAGCACAATGGTCTATTCGCCACCTGGATGCGTTCCATCAAAACAATCGATTTTGCCGATCTTGCCTAAAAGCTCCATAGTCGCTCGTGATGCATGGAGGCAGCATTCAAGAATGTCGTTTCGCAACCCTTCCAGTCCCTTGCCTGTTAAAACAGCTCGCGAGCTCCGGCGGCTGCATCGCAGAGGTTAGCTCCTGCGCCTCAGATCGCATTACGGGGCGCCACTGTCCCCCTGCTGAAATCGCACGCACGAAGTCGACCGCACGACCGCGACGTCACACCTAAAGGGCCAGCAAAGACCACCGCCTTCACACACTGTCATCGCCTTTGACTCAAGCTAAGCTTTGATTTGGACCGACGATATGCTCATGACATTGAGGAGATGGACGCGCGCGACGCGCAACTCGATAGTTTGGTTAGGACGTGTCGTCATGGCCAAAGAGTCCTTGCGAGTTCAAGAGCACTGCCACGGACCAGCGGTCAAAAGCACTTGAACCTCACCTAGCGTCAGATTGTAGGATTTCTGACAACCGCGACACCGACCCCGCTCGCGTGAACTCTTCCTGACAGGTAGCAAGAATTGCGAACGTCTCAAAAGAACAATGCTCCGCTGCGCGGCCAAATCATGCTGCTGGATAGCTCCTCTCCAGGACCAGCGTCCCACATCGCCCATGTGAAGATCAAAGGATGCAGCGCCGATGCTATCCCAAGCGAATCAAGATGCGCCGTGCGAGAAGAACGCTGGCAGCGGCTATCTCGGCCTTGCGGGGCACACTCCAACTCCGAAGTCGAGATCCGATCGTTCTGGCGCCGTGCACTCCGTGAGGCGAAATGGTTCTGGTGTAGGCACCGGGATCTATGCGCGATGGCAAAACTGTGGAGCTCGTTTCTGCAATGGCTCGCAGCTTTCGCCGGGCTGCGACGTATGCGGGGACCTCGGGCGCGTCAGAACTTAAGCACGGTTGACACCTTGCGTCCGAACAATTCCGAGCGAGAGGGTGCTCTTCCGACCGCGAGGGGCATTGATCGTTTCGGCGTGCATCTCGGCCTGTGAAGCCAGTGGCCAGCTGCCTCGCGTGAGGTGTCCATGAATACCGGAAAGACTTGCACTGTCGTGACTTCACGACACGACAGGCTCGACAGCCCAGCAAGACTGGCCGCAGACCAAGACGAATTGGGGAGTTTCCATGTCGGTTTCGCTCATCTGTTCAGCCACAAATCCGATCGTCTCCCGCGCTTTGGTTTCGCTTACGCGGCTCGGCGCTATTCGTACTGCGGGGGCCGGGTCAGTGCGTGCAAGAACGGCCGCGATCGGCCCACGGACGCTTCAGCGGGCTGCCGCGGTTGCCAGTCTCTTAAACAAAATCAGATCTGGCATGAGGGGCATCTTGAGCGGCGCCGACGCCGTAAGCAGGCCACAGCGGTCCGCTCCACCCTCTCGTTTCGGCTGTTCAAACTCACACCAGTCCAGCCTCCTCTCAGTCCCATCGAGCCCCACGCTCAACCGTGACGCGCTCAGGTCTTCGTGGATGGACGAGAGGCAATGAAATGCGAATTCTTCTGGTTGATCATCATGCGGACTTTGCCCGCCACGTGAAGGAAGTGCTGCTAAGTTGCGGCTTCGCCGTCGACGTAACACGCACGCTGGATGAGGCGGCGGCCGCGCTCGATTGCGCGAACTACCACATGGTCCTGCTCGAATCGGCTTTGCCCGATGGCGACGGATTGGACTGGCTGAAGCAGTTGCGGCGCGAGGGACGGTCAATGCCCACCATGATGATGAGCAGTCTCAATGATCTCGGCCGGCGGATTGCGATTTTCAATGCGGGCGCGGATGATTTTCTGCCTAAGCCCGTGTCTACCGACGAACTCATTGCTCGTATGCGAGCGATTTTACGACGGTCAACGCAAATGACGGCGCCGGTGGTGACATTCGGGAATCTGCATTTCGATCCGATCGCGCGACAGGTATCGGTCGGTGGTCGTATCCTCAGAATTGCGCGCCGGGAAGTGTGCATTCTTGAACATCTGCTCAACCGAGCGGGCCGTACCGTACCGCGCGCATCGCTTGAAGATAGCTTGTATGCATTTGACGACGAAGTCTCGACCAATGCGCTGGAAGTCGGGATCTATCGCTTGCGCACGCATTTGAGCCAGGCGGGTGCAACGCTCAGGATCAAGACCGCGCGCGGTGTCGGTTACACCCTTGAACTCATTGGCGCAGCCTCGGCTGCCTAGCCAATCGAACCTGAAAGCGATACTCCCTTGAACATCGTTGACAATGCCGCCTGCGCTGATGAGCCGTCCATGGTGGCAGGCCGCTCGCACCATGCCACTTTTCATCGTCTCTGCTACGCCCTGTGCGCAGTCGCTCTGTTATTTCCGTTTGCTGCCACAGCTCAGACAAAGCGAGATGGCAAAGCAGAACAGCCACGCGCGGGATCTGGCAGCACCACTGGCACGCTTAGCCTTACATCCTCGCAGGGCAAGACAGTTCATCTGACCGGACCGGCTGCGAGCATTTTTGTCGCGGACCCGGCGATTGCGGACTATCAGGCGCCGTCGAACACCACGATCTTCGTCTTTGGCAAAAAGTCGGGACGGACGAGCCTGTTCGCCCTGAACGACAAGGGAGAGGCTCTGGCTGAGCTGCGTATTGTCGTTACTCAACCGATCGAGGATCTGCGGGCCGCGCTGAAGGCCGAGGTCGGCGACTATCCGATACAAGTCAGCTATACCCCCCGCGGCGCGATTCTTAGCGGGACCGCGCCCAACGCCGATGTTGTCGAGAACGCCAGGAAGGTCACTGAGCAGTTTCTTGGGGCGGGCGCGCTGGTTGCCAACAAGATACAGGTCGCTGGCTCGTTGCAGGTGAATCTCAGCGTCCGGGTGGCAGAAGTCTCCCGCAGCGCGGTCAAGGATCTCAATATCCACTTCACTGCCTCCGGCCCAAGCGGCGCTTTCCTCATTAGCGGCAAAGAGGGGGGGTCCGGCGCGGCCGGCGGCGGCGGCACGATCGGGATCGGGGTTAGCGCCGGCAATACCAACCTGAGCGCTGTTCTCGACGCCCTCGCGAGCGAGCACCTCGCCTCAATCCTGGCTGAGCCGAATCTGACGGCAATGTCCGGCGAAGCCGCAAGCTTTCTCGCCGGCGGAGAATTCCCGATTCCAGTCATGCAGGACAATCGACAGGTTTCCGTCCAATTCCGGCAGTTCGGCGTGAGCCTGGAATTCGTCCCGACTGTGCTTAACAACAATCAGATCAATATACGTGTGAAACCCGAAGTCAGCGAATTGTCGAGCGAAGGCGAAGTCAGAATCAATGGCATGGCGGTCCCTGCACTCTCGACGCGACGCGCGAGCACCGTTGTCGAGCTCGCCAGCGGTCAGAGCTTTGCAATCGGCGGCCTCATCAGGCGCAACTTCAACACTGACATACGCGAGTTTCCCTGGCTCGGCGATGTGCCGATCCTAGGTGCGCTGTTTCGCTCCTCAGATTTTCAAAAACGTGAAACCGAGCTGGTGATTATTGTCACGCCCTACATCGTGCGGCCGGCATCGAACCCAAACAAGATGAGTGCGCCGACGGACCGCATCTCACCTCCGTCAGACGCGGGGCGCATTTTGACGAACACGGTGGCCCGGCCGCCGCGGGACCGCGATGCGCCTCGCACCAGCGCACCAGGATTGACCGGGAGCGCCGGCTTTATCATCGAATGAGGATCGTCAATGACCTTACGACATTTGTGTCACTTGATCGTTATTGGGACAACATTGGGCGGCTGCGCAAACAGTGCCTCGATCCATCTCGGGCCGGCTGAACAAGCAATACAAGTCGAGCAGAAGAAACGTATCTTGTTCCTGCAGAGCCTACGTGGCTCCGAAAAGCATCAGCTGCGGAGCTTTATCGCGAACGTCAGCGGCGGCCGGCGGGATGCACTCCATGTGGATGTCACCGGCTCACCCAGGCTCGTTGCCCAAGTGGCGCACGAGGCCCGCGCCATGGGCGTTGCTCCTTATAACATCCGCCTGTTCGCTTCCCCCGTCGATTTGCCGCTCCGTTCCGGCGTGAGGATCGAGGCGATCACCTTTGATGCCCATCCTCCGATCTGTCCGTCGCTTTTGATCGTCGGACCAGCCGTGAACGACAATTCGTTCGAACCCACGCTTGGTTGCTCGACCAAGAACAATCTGGCAGTTATGGTAAACGATCCGCTCGACCTGCTGGACAATCGGTCTGTCATCACAAGTAATGGCGATCGCGCCGCCATTCCTCTGGCCAACTACGGTACCTTCCCCCCGCGTAACAAGAGCAACGGAGAAGAGGGACCAGGTACGGCAGCCCCGAACGCGGCGGGAACGACAGCACCGAATGTACAGCCGCTCCGATAGCAGTTTTTGGCGAATGTCTGGAAATCAACACCGCTGCCCTCCATGTGGCCAGCAAGGAGCGACGAGTCGATCGTAACGCGCAAAGCCGCGCTATGGTTTGGGAGTGGTGACGATCAAGCGCAACGTGCCGCACGGCTCAGATCGAGAACGGATGGTGGATGTTCACCCGCACCAATGGATCTCGTCCGGAAATTCCACGTCGCGTGCGCGTGCTCAAGAAGGTCGCCATCACCACCCTGAGCGCTTCGACAGTGAAAGCGTGACCGGACCTGCTTATGCGAGATCGACGCCGGAAGAGAGAGTTTGGGATCTATGCGGCGTGTCCAAGAGGGTGACTTAGGCGTGGCGACCACCGGTCGTTTGACCGCGCGGCGTTATGGCTAGGGAGCGCCCATTTCTGGCTCCATTTCAGTAACGCGCTCGGCAGCTGGTTTGCATCATCGTCGTCCCATCCGATCGCGTTACGCGAGTATCACAGTTGCCGCCCCCTTGAACGCGCTAGCGTTGCCTCTCAATAGAACGACCCGTCCATCAGCAGTCAAAACGCGCTCGGGCTCTGGCTTCATGGATCAATAGCCGTCGGCAATCCCTGAGCTAATCTGCCGCCCAGCATATCGGAGCGGGTATTGAAACCGAACATGGACCGAGGTGGTATACGAATGACTTCGTTTCGCTTCTATTCTCGCAGCAGGCGACCACCAACCAGAGATGGCGAGCTTTATTGAAAGCGCGCGTTTCTGGGAATGCTTGTCAGGAACGCGCAAGAGTGCGCTCAATTCTGGTGCCGCCCATACCGATATCTCGTTGGTTCAAGGAGCGAGCGAGCCGTCGCCGCCTCGCGCCTGACCTCCGACTAATAGAAAGCCCCCGGGGGGCCCGGTCCTCACGATCATCGCGCTGTAAAGGGACCGAGATCTGAAGATCAAGACGGTAGCGAACGTCTGTGGCGCACACCACCATTGCAGCTCAACACCTCAGTTGAAGACGCTGTTTTTCATCCGGCGCTTTCTTTTGCCCGCTCGAGCGATGCTACAGCGCACGCCCGCCGTATTCCCCTTTCATTCTACCTTTCCGCCTGGCCACGTCAGATTTTGGAAAGCTAACGTGAGTAGCGGAGTAACGAGAGAACGATGCCAGCGGACTGACCATGGACCGATTCAACACGATCAACCCAGCCGATAAAGAGTTCACTGCGTCAGACGCGACCGTGGAACAGCCGGAGCAGCCGAATGCGGCGTTTGAGCAGCACCTGGCAGGCGTGCGAGAAGCGGGCCCCGTATATCCTCACGCGGCGCTATATGATGTCACTGAGGAAGACGATCGCCTCATCCAAGCGGCGTCGGCCGCGGCTCTCGATCGAGGGCAGCCGCCGAGTAAAACCACCGTCGAAATGTATGATCGTCGGCTTCGCAACTTGGCGGACGCACTGAAGAAGTCTGGCAAATCAATTTCTGGGCTGGATGACGATACGTTGAGCCGCTACGCTGAGAAGCTGCTGCCAGGCGATAAGATCATCGCCCCAGCATTGTCAATGGTCAGTCGGTATCGCGAGCCCGACGCCAACCCTGGCCCCCTCTCAACACATTATCGTCCTTCCAGGAAAGATGAGAATCTCATCAGGGACGCCGCCGAGGCACGCTTTGGTCGACGGATCGGCAAGAGTAGGGCCGAGTGCTATGCGAGCGCTCTGCGGAAGTTGGCGGCAGCGCTCCGCCCCCTGTCCATTGCCGAGCTCAATGATGATAAACTGCTTGGCCACGCGCACAAATTGTTTCCGAATGACAGGGCCCTCATCGCCGCCTTGAACGCCTTTCGCGACTATCGCGCGATCAGGCAGAACAATTTGGGCGGGGAAGGAGGCAGTTCGCGCAAGGTCACTCAGCCGTCCGCTTCCTCGCCCATGCGGCCGGCCGATGAGCAGCCGACAGGAAACGTTGCGGAGGGGCGCGGCTCATTGCCGCCCGGGTTCAATGCTCCGCAGGTCTGGCATGGAGTGGGGTTAGCCCATTCTCCTGTACAAAGTGTCGTCCAGGATGTGCTTTTCGATGCCGCGGATGGCGAGCACCTCTTGCCCGCGACAATGCTTGGGCCAACGGTCAGTTCAATGCCCCAATCGCCGGTGCAAAGTGTCGCTCAGGAAGCCCTTTTCGATGCCGCGGACCGCGAGAAGCTCTTGTCGGGGGCGACCTCCGATGCACCGGTGTCTTGGCCAAGGATGAGTTCCACTATCCACTCGCCGGTGCAAAGTGTCCCTCAGGACGCGCTTTTCGATGCCGCGGTCCGCGAGAACCTCATGCCGGCGCCAACCTTCGATGCACTGCTGCCTTGGCCAACAATGAGTTCAAACATCCACTCGGCGGTGCAAAGTGTCCCTCAGGAGGCGCTTTTCGATGCCGCGGATCGCGAGAACCTCATGCCGGCGCCGACCTTCGATGCACTGGTGCCTTGGCCAACAATGAGTTCAACCATCCACTCGCCGGTGCAAAGTGTCCCTCAGGACGCGCTTTTCGATGCCGCGGATCGCGAGAACCTCATGCCGGCGCCAACCTTCGATGCACTGCTGCCTTGGCCAACGATGAGTTCAACCGTCCCCTCGCCGGTGCAAAGTGTTGCTCAGGAAGAGCTTTTCGATGCCGCCACTTGGCAGGCGAGCTCGAGGGAGCCGAATTCCGCCTCTGAAGACCACTTTCGGCAGATGATGAACGAAGGCGCTGGGGCTCAGACCACGCTTGAGCAGACGTTCGTGGCAGCTGGCGAGCCCTTTGATGCGTCTTTGAGCGTCCCCGAAGATTTCTCCCATGGGACTCAGGCCGCGCCGAATATGATGCACAGGCTTCGCCGCTGGGGCCTCTTGCCGGATGCAGCACAGCGGGTAAAGGCCTACGATATTCGAGGTGAACGCTATATGGCCGTCTTGGGACCGGGAGGACTTGATGATGTTCAGCTCGTCCATCTGCGGTCGCCCGCTGTCGGTGATACGTTCGATGTTTCGTTCGCCGTTCCCAAGAATTTTTCCCATCGCACCCAGCTGGCCCCCGACATGATGCTGACCACCTTGGGCCAGTGGGACTTCTTGCCTGTTGCGGAACATCCAATCATGAACTTTGAGATCGGCGGCGAACGCTACACGGCCATATTGGGACCGGCAGGGCCCAAGGACGTTCAGCTCATTCATCACCCTCGGCCCGCTTTGCCGGGCGAAGCTACGCCTGCGGCACCGAGGACTCGCTCAGATATCTACGGCGGTCTGGCGCCAGGCCTTGATTCGGCGGCTCCCTTCGAATGGAGCGGGGACGCTCCCTCGGTGCTGGCGCCGAACCTTCCTCTGTCGTCTGCCGCACCTGCATCAGGCCATCAGCCAGTCCCGCAAGCGCCTGAACTGGGAGAGTTCTTGGGCGACGGATGGACGCACGCCTCCCAAGAGGCTTCGCCTGCCGTGATCGACACACTGCAGAGTCTACGCCTTCTGCCGAGCCGGGACGTCCCAATGACCGCTTTTTTTATCCACGGTCAGCTCTACACGGCAGAAAGCCTGCCGGGAGGCCGCGTTCTTCTCTTCCATCAGCCACAATTTGGCTGAATGAGGGGCTCCTCAGCACCTCGGACAGCTCCTCCTTCCTGAGATCTTAGATGGACGCTTCAACGATGCCGGGCGATGAGCAAATCCGACCTTTCCAGTGCCACCATGATCTCAAGCAGCTATCAATTAAGTAAGCATTCGGCAGCACGGCGCTCTGCAGAGCAAGTGGTCGAGGAGCTCGGCCATTTGGCTTTGCCCTCACAGATCCGGTCAGGCGGCTTTCCCGCACCCGGCTCTTGCCGAGGGTAACCCGCGTCATATCCGCGCCTGCGCCCATGTGCGAGTGATGCGTGGAGTTGGCAGGCGGAAGCGTGCCGTCAGGGTCTCGAACTCCGGCCGGCCCATGCGCCGACTTTTCTGGCTACGCGGTCTCAGACAACATCCAGGTCGGACGCACTTCGCGGTGGAAGCCGTCGAGCGCTGGACAATTGTGCGGCCTGCCATAATAGCCATAGTGTGCGCGCAGAACGGCGGCGAGCCACTCGTGCTGCGTTGCCAGTGAGCGCTAGGCCTCCTGGCGCAACGCCGTTAGCTTGCGCGTCAGGCGTTTCCCTTCCGTCTTGTGCTTCACGATGAACCGGCCATCTCGGTTCCGCCCACAGTAATGGGTAAAGCCGAGGAAGGCGAAGGTCTCTGGCCGCCGCTCGCCGCCGCTGACGCGAGAGGGCCGCGAACCGGCCAAACTCGATCAGCCGCGTCTTGACCTCATGAAGCATCAGGCCGAAGCCGGCCAGCCCGCCTTGAGGGCAAAGAGAGCATTTCCCGCGCATCTGCCTTGTTCTCGAAGCCCATGACGAAGTCGTGCGCGTAACGCACGATCACGATAAGACCGCGTGCGTGGCGATGACGCCATTTCTGGGTCCAGAGATCGGGGATTTAGTGCAGGAAGATGTTGGCAAGGAGCGGGCTGATGCCCGCCGCTTGCGGCGTTCCCCTGTCCGTCTCGTGCTTCTCGCCGCTCTAAAGAACGCCGGCTCGCAGCCACAGCCCGATGAGCTGCAAGATGCGAGGATCGGCGATCCTGTGCGCCCCCATCCGCAACAGCCACTCGTGGTCGACCGAGTCGAAGAAGCTGGGTATGTCGGCATCGAGCACCCAGTTCACGTGCTGGTTCGTGATCACCGTATGCACAGCATCAAGCGCCATGTGAGGATTCAGCCCCTGCCGGAAGCAGGCTCCCCTCGGGCTGGTCCCTTCCCTTCATGCATCCCTTACCTTCGACGACTTCACAGGTAGTATGGACCAGTCCGACTCCCAACCTCAGCTCGAACAACGGCTCTGGCACTGCCTTTGCCGCTGTCCCCGCTCGTAGATCCCAAGGTAGTCACTTCGAGATTACAGCCCAATGATTGACGTCGAAGTTTTGCCCGCCTGGGGACGAGGTTATCTCAACGCCGTATTGGACGCTGCCGACGATTATGTCGCCGAAGTATCCTTTCGACTTTATCCATTGCAGGATACTCTTGATATCCACAGTTTCGCTGTTGGTTTTGGAGCTGCGCAGAAGCGAAATAACCTTGTGTTTGTTCCAGCCTTCAAACACGTTCCAAGTGGCTCCCCCCACATTCACGCCTGTGTAGACTGGAATCGCGGCGGTCCCTGAAGAGTTATACTTGTAAGAAATGGGCTTAACATCACCGCTTCCGTCGGGATTTCCGGTGTAGTTGGTCCACAGCATTATCTCGTAGGCATTTGAGCTATCCCAGATATCGTAGGCGAAGTTCCAACGGCCGCCAGTCGGGACGCTCTGGTTAAAGCTTGACCTGAGGTCGTTGATCGCGCTCAGCGGTTTCCCGACATTGAAAGCTCCGTGGGGATAGCTCTTAATGCCATCAGTGTCAGGTTGATTCGACCGCACGCTCCATTGATTGATTGAATACACTGAGATCGTCTGAGGCCCAACACCTTGACCATATACGTCGTTGTTCCAGGAATAACCATCAAGGGAAAAAGTACCATACTGATCGCTCGAACTCCAGATCGGCGCTTTTGCGGATGCTGGGAATAGCGCAATCATTGTCGCCAAAGGAAGCGCAAGTACGTTAAGCGTCGACAATGCAGACATTCTAATCTCCACCTCAGATCTGCCCTCCAGCGAACGAGCAGCAAGCAAAAGTGAGGCCAGTCAGAGAACGGCGAATCTTCTTCCTTGTCTTGATGACGTACGGAGCGCCGCGCACCTGCTGCATGCCCTCGGGTCGAGCCACTCGGCCAGATCGTCCGCCACGCAATTCGAACCATTGTCACTGAGCAGCCTCGGCCCGGTGCGATGCTCACGCGCTGGCCCGCCGAGCCACCACAGCGCGTTCTGCAGACCCTCGGCCAAGGCGACGAAGCTATAGCCCCAAGACTGGTAGTCGCTTCACGTGGCTCGGGCATCAGCTTCGGATCGCAGGCAGCGCGGGCACGACTCGCCGTCTTGGCTGACTTCAATCGGAAGCCAGTTCAGTTTCTGCGGAGAAAAATCTCGTGTTCCGAGTCCGGCGGCCCGATACTGGCTGTGTAGTTCACGTCCCCGAGAGCGAGACTTTTCTTTGGCTCAGACACGGATGGCAGAAGCTTGTGCAAACCCATTCGCAACTTGAGTTCTCCCGGCGCCCACTGATCTCCGTGCTGAAAGCTCGGGGGCACATAAAGAGACAAACTTGGCAACGGCTGGTTGCGCCGCACTTGGGCGCATAAGTCGAAGATGTTGAGTTGAAGCGGTCATGTCCCCCCTCCGAACGCTTAAAACCACTAAAGCTGACTGCAGAAGGTCAGCGACAGGAATCAGCGCGGGTGCGGCCTGGCGCCTACCGACTTGGGGGGGTGGCTAAAGGCACTATCCCTGCCGCCCCGCGCTGCCGTTGAGTTTAGCGGAAAGCGTGACTCGGCGCTGACCGTTCTGGATAGATAGCGCTGTCCCTGCCACGTCCCGTTAACCACAACGGCTCTGTATCCGGGCTGGATTACTGAAAGCTGACGAGACCCGAAAATTCCCAAAACGAAAGCGGCCCGTGTGGGCCAGTCGCGGTCGAGAGTGAGAACGACGTTCCGGCGACAGGCTCTGGTACCACGTCAGCCTGAGGATCGCGCCAGCCAGCAGCTCCGGTGTCCAGCACCCGGCCTGTCGGAGGACTGCAGGCGGCCACCAGAAGGGCCTCTTCCTTGTCGTTGAGCTCGCACTCTGCGCGGTAGGCGGCTCTTCGCTTTGGTTCTCCGCCAGGTTGCCTTCGACAAAAACGTCGAAGGGTGGCAGACCACCAAGTGGCCGACGCCCCGACTTGTGGCGATCACGTCATCACTCATCCCGGCATCGGCCGCCCAACCGGATCTGTGCCCCCTTGAGCGCGCAGCCTCTGCCTCCCTCCGCCCAACAAGAGATCTATTCGACAAACAGAGGTATCTACGGCAATGCGAGCTAGATAACTCGCGGCATCTTGAGTTCAGTGCAATCGTAGGACTCTTGGCGGGTCAGCTGAAGCCACTGCAGCGCTCCACACCTAGGCTCATTTCGATCATCCCCTACAAGGTACCACAATTGCCAACACGCGATACCTACGTCATTAGGTAACGTGCCAGCAAAGGAGGGAGTGAACGCGATCTATACGGGATCATCCAGAGGTTCTTGCCGACCGAATGCGAAATCCATGCTTCGATAGGAAGAGCTAACTGCCGGGGCGAACCTGCGATGTTCGCCGAAGCTTGTCCGGTGTCAGCTAGCGAGTTCGGTTAGGTGAAGCAATCGACGTTGTAAGCACCCTGCGCGGGAAGACGGCGTCGATGGACAATGGCTGCAATACCCTTAGCCCCGAGTTTAGCTGGAGGCTTACTTTTCTCCCCGCACGCAGGATTATGTCCTGCGGCTCTCGAACGTGTGCGGCGCAATGTGGCACTCGGGCTGATCTTGAGACGATATAAACGCTGTGATCGTATGAACCTGTAGCAGCGCGGCTCGAGATAGGCGACAGAGAGCATGCTCCAGATGGCAGCCGTCTTAGTTGACGATCAGCACTACCGGCTTGTCAACCGAATGGCAGGACTCCTCTACCCACGGCGGTACAGGCCGGCTGAGTTGTAGGCGCTGAAGCTCTCGAAATGGGCGAACAGGTTGTGGCGCCGCTTGGCGCCGCAGCTGACGCGGTGATCCGGTCGGCGAGGCCGCGGCCCAGAGGCTTTCGGGCTAGCGCATCGTCGCCTTGCGGAACATCCGAGCGTCCATCGAGCGCCTCGCCGCAGATCGCAGCGTCAGGACAGAATGATCTACACTAGCCCCGCCGCATAGAGCGCTTTTGCGACCGATTCGAAATATTGCGAGGGAACAGGGTTGCCGAGCTTTGCTTTGCCGAGCAGCTGACGCGCCAGGACATCGTCATCCACAATGGTGAGGCGCAGCGCGCGCGCCTCACCAAGTAGTTGTGAAGCAGCTTCGCCTTCGCCACGGCAAACCAAGACCGGCACGCCGGTCTCGCCGCGCACATAGCGCAGCCCAATCAACGTTGTCGACCCCCGCAATATCAACGTGGCCCGACTGATTCCGAGCGGGGCCTCATTGGCCGACTCTTGCCGCAGACGTCGGTGCTCACGCTTCACCTGCGGATTGCCTTGCTGCTCCTTGTTCTCCCGCTTGGCCTCCGTTTCCGTCATGCGCATGTCCTGCATAAACAGCCAGCGCTGGATTAGGAGGTCAGCCAATCCGCCGACCAGAAAAGCTCCAGCGGCAATCGCAATCAGCAGCTTAACCTCGGTGAAGACGAAGCCAAAACAGCCCATGCCGCAGACTGGCAGGTACACCAGCGCTTTCCAGCTCGCGATCACGGTGAGAAAGAAGGTCGCACCAAGCAACACCACCTTAGCCAGGGTCTTGCCCAGCTCGATGGCCGAACGTTTCGAGGCGATGCGTTTCAAGCCTTTGATGGGATCCAGTTTCTCGAGCTTCGGCTTGAGCGGCTCCGAAGCGAACATAAAGCCGCCATTGGCCAGGACATTGGCCAGAAGAGCTGCTGTCACAGCAGCGGCGAGCAACGGAGCGACCGTGGCAATCGAAAGTTCTAGCAAGCCACTGAGCGCTTGTGGCACCGCGCTTGTGAACGGCTGGTCCTGCAGTTTATCGACTAGACGGACCGTCTCCTGCCACTTGTCCTCGATCGCACCCGCTCGCCACCACAGGCAGGCGAAACCGGCACAGGCGCTGACGCCGCTCACCAGATCCGAGCTGCGCGCGCTCTGCCCCTTCTTGCGGGCATCGCGCAGCTTCTTGGGCGTCGGAGGAAGCTTTTTCTCCTCACTCGTAGAGCTCATTTCAAGAGCTTCTGCAGATCCTCGAGCATGTTGTTCGAGGTCAGGATTTCAGCTCCGGCGTATTCAAGCAGATAAATGGCGTAGCTGACCATGATGACCCCGAATGCAACATTCTTGATCATTGGGGAGAGATCGTTCATCTTGAGCTGAGATGCAAAACGGCCCAGCAGCATGACCGAGACATCGACCAGCAGCAGCAGGGCCAGCACCGGCCCGGCGACTAACAAGGTCGTCATCATGATACGGTCGAGAAGGGCCAGACATTCCATTGCCCCTTGCGCTGTGACGGCAGGCAGAAACTGATAGACAGGCCACGCTAGGTAGCTGCCATAAAGGCCGCTCACCATGGTCTGCAGCCCGCCGACCAGAACGAAGATCGTAACTGCGGTAACACCGAGAAAAAGCCCGGTTCCGGACGCTTGGCTATGCGTCGCGGGATCCTCCCCCGCAACTTGGCTTGAAATTCCTCGTTGTGTATCGATGATGTCGCCGACTGCCTGTATGCTCCATAGTGGAATACTGAGCAGGATGCCGAGCATAAGACCGACGAACACCTCCTTCAGGCCAAGCAGGGTAACGCTGACTAGGCGCGTGTTCGGGTCCAGGGCCTGCAGACCTAGCTTGATGTGAGGGAGGCACGGCAGGCCGATCGCAATCGTCAGGCTTCCCCGAACCAAACCGCTGATGCGCGGCCGGGTGAAGACGGGAAGCACCAGCATGATGCCGAGGGCGCGGGCCGCACTCAGGCCGGCTGCGGCCACGAGCTCGATCGTGCCCTGAACGAGAGCTTGCGCCTCTGCGGGTGACAGGCCAGCCATCCGACCTCTGCTAGTATCTTGCGGTAAGTGCTGGAAACTCACTGAAGATGTGCTCGGCCTGGTCGATCAGTGGAGCGCTGAGCACGGGAGAAAACCCGGCGAGCACGGCGACGACAACCAGAAGCTTGACCGTCAGTGGCAGGGTTTGATCCTGGAGCTGAGTTGCCGCCTGGATGAGGCCAATGATCAGCCCAGAGATGAGAGCTGCGAGCAGCGGCGGCAGAACCCAGATCATGAAGAGCACGAGAGATTGACTCAGGTGTGTAAGGATGCTGGCTTCGTTCATGGTCAACCTCCTGGCGTCGTGTAGCTTAATACCAGCCCGTGCATGAGACGTGACCAGCCGTCGATCGTGACGAACAAAAAGAGCTTGAAGGGGACAGATATCACCGTGGGGGATACCATCGACATACCCATTGCCATCAAAATCGTCGTTACAATGAGATCGATCGTGATGAAGGGAAGATAGAGAAGAAAGCCGATTTCGAATCCACGCTTGAGTTCGGAGATCAAAAACGACGGCACGAGAATCGCAAAATCATCTGCCGTGGCGCTGCCGCGCATGTCCTCCGACCAGACGTGTTCCGTTGAGGACAAGAAGAAGCGGCGCTGCTCTTCATTAGTGAATTTCTTCAGATGAGCTCGGAGCGGCTCCTGTCCCTCCTTGGCGGCCGTCACCCAGTCATCGAAACTTTGGTAGCGAAGTTGCGGATCGGTAAGCCGGTTATAGGTCTGCTCGAACACCGGAGCGCTGATGAACACGGTCAGGATCAGTGCCGCTCCGTAAAGCACGATGTTCGGCGGGATCGATTGAGTCCCCAGCGCATTGCGCACGAGGAAGAGAACAACCGAGACCTTGATAAAGGCGGTCGTTGTCACGACTGCAAAGGCCAGCAGGCCAAGGCCGACGGTGATCGCAAGAAGCGCAAGGATGCTGGGTTGAACCTCAGTCATTAAGCGTCAACCTGCCGCGCAGCCTGACGGCCAGCTCGTCCCCAATCCGCACGATGTCGCCCCGGCCGATACGTTGGCCGTTGGCAAGGATATCCACCGGCCCATCCGGAGGCCGGCCAAGTTCGAACACGTGGCCTTCGTTGAGGGTACGCAAGGTTCCCAAGGGCATCGGCCAGCGGCCACATTCGAATATGAGTGTAATCTCGATGCTGTCGATATCCGCCTCTGACGGAGGCTGCTGTTGCACCTGGCTTTGGGGCATCATGTCTTCACTTGTTAGGGGGTGGGATCGCGAGCGGAATGGTCCTCGCAGCACCAGCCTGTCGCCGCCGATCTCTGCAGGGGCCCACAATCGGTCTGCTGCGAGAATGATCTGGCCTCGCGCGAGTGGAATTAAGTCCGGGAGCAGCGCGTCGCCTTGCTCTGCTCGGCGAAGAACGCCGATCGCGACGCGAAGCGAACCGACTTGGCCTGCAACGATGACCGGGAGTTCGGAGGACAGCCTGGCCGTTTGTCGCGGCAATCGGCCGAGCAGCTCGCCGAGCGCGGTGAAAGCCGGCGGAACGGGACCGTCAAGTGGCGAGAATAGAAGCAGCCGCGCCTTGCTGGCGAGCTCACCATAGGCGACGTCAAATTCAAGATAAGGCCTAATATTCGGCGCCTCCTCGGTGCGAACAAGCTGCAGATTGCGCTGCATCAATCTTTCCAGCGGGGCAAGCAAGGGTTCCAGCGCAAGTTCCAGGACCAGCGAACGCGTCGGCTCAGAAGGTAAGGTAAGGCCATCCTGCACGGTCGCAATCAGCGCTTCCGCAAGCGGAGCTGGCAAGGACAGAATCAAGGTTTCGCCATTTACGTCGAAGACGCAGTCAAGCATCGACGTCACAGCCGGCTCCACCTGCCAGACGGTTCGGCTCACGCGCACAGACATCGGCTTCTCGCCGAGGCGCGCTTGCAGAGGCGCACGCGACGCTGCGATCTCGTTAAGCCACGAGGTCACGGCGCGCGAGAGGATCATCGTCGGTATGAAGGCTGCGCGTTCAGCCGGCCGATATGGCGCGGATGCGGCTTCCGCGTCGCAGGCCCCTAGCTCGCGCGGGAGAGGATCTGCAATCATGATCGCTCACCTCCCGTCTGCCCTGATCGGCCTCGCCGGTAGCGGAGCAAGACTTCATCATCGGCTTCGATTTCGGCGGCAGCCTCGAAATGTGCATCCGTGATGCGCCGAACGTCGTGATCGATCTCACGCCATTTCTGGCTCGCCGCTGAACGCTTGGTCCAAACGGATCGGGCCTCAAGAACCGCAGCCTCAGCTTGCTCTTGAGCAGCACGGGCCTCGTCAAGAACCCGCTGCGCCGCTTTGATCTCGTCTGTGAGCCGCCCGATGATGAGATGATAGCGTCGCTGCAATTCGCACACAGATATCGCATCGGCCGCTAGCATTTCCCGATAGAGCTCCGCCTCGAGCTTTGCGCGGCGCTCCTCGGCATGTGCAAGATGCTCGCGAGCTTCTTGAACAGCTTGAACCGCGAGGTGGCGCTTGGCTTCCATGTTGGACAATTCACGAAGGGCGCTTCGTTCCCGCATATCCTTTACGAGCCGCAGCTTTGAGGCGTGAGCGGGACTTAGGCCGTTAGACGCGATATCCATGCGACCGTCTCCTCAAAGCTGCACGCCTCACCCTGGCCCTGGCGCAAAAAGGCCCGCAGCTGCTCGATTGAGGCGATTGCTCGATCTGTCAGCGGATCAGAGCCTTGCTTGTATTCACCGACCTTGATCAAGAACTCGGCCTCAGCGTAGCGTGAGAGCAGATCACGGAAGAAAGATGCCGCCTTGCGATGCGGCATCGACACGATCGCATCCATGACACGGCTGCGGCTTGACAGCACATCAATAGCCGGAAAATGCTCCCGAGAGGCCAGCGCGCGGGACAGAATAATGTGGCCATCAAGGATGCCGCGTGATTCTTCCGCTATTGGATCGCCGGTGCCGTCACCTTCGACAAGCACCGTATAGAAGGCCGTAATGGAGCCATGCTCGCCCATGCCGGCGCGCTCCAACAAGCCCGGCAACAGCGCGAAAACGGAGGGCGGAAATCCGCGCCGGGTCGGCGGCTCTCCTGCGGCGAGGCCGATTTCACGCATGGCGCGGCTAAAGCGCGTCAACGAATCCATCATCAAAACGACGCGAAGCCCCTGATCCCGAAAATATTCCGCCAGTGCTGTCGCCATGTGGGCGCATTGGGCCCGCTCCATCGCCGAACGGTCAGAGGTCTCCACTACAACGACGGAACGGTGGAGGGCTTCGCCAAGATGACGTTCGATGAATTCACGCACCTCTCGACCGCGCTCGCCGATCAGCGCAACGATGGTGACGTCGGCCGCCGCGCCTCTTACGATTTGCGACATCAGCGTCGACTTGCCGCAACCTGCATCGCCATAGATTCCGATCCGCTGACCTTCTCCACATGTGAGAAGGCCATCCAGGACACGAACGCCTAGCGGGAACGGCTGTTCAATCCCGCGCCGTTTCATCGGATTCGGCGCCCTGCCGCGTAGCGGTCTGGTTTCGCTGGCTTTTATCAGGCCCTTACCATCGAGCGGTCGGCCAAAACTGTCGATGACGCGGCCGAGCAAATCGGGGCCGACAGCCACTTCCTGCATTCGCCCGGTCGTCACCACCTCCGCACGATTGGACAGCCCCACCATGTCCCCGATGGGCGTGAGTAACACCCCGTCCGGCAACAGGCCGATAACCTCGGCCTCGAGCGACCATCCGCTACGAGGATCCTGCAATAGGCATAGCTCTCCGACCCGAGCCTCCGGCAAGACGGCGTGCAGCAGCGTGCCCACCGCCCGCGTGATCCGGCCGCGGATGGCGCGTGTATCGATGTGCTTGGCGGAAGATCTCAAGGACGAGAGTGCGGCCTCTACAGTAGCTTCTGTGGCGGCGGCATCGTAGGTTGGTCGCTGCACAGTCACGATTGAGCTTCCTCTGACAAGCCAAACCCGAGACGCAGCGCGCGGAGCTGCGCGGCAAGTCCAAGATCGACATTGCCAAACTCGCTCCACAAGACACATTGGTCCGCACTCAGCGCCGGATCCGCCTCAATCCTGACCTTCGGCCGGCCCTCAAGTCCGTCATAGTCCTTGAACTCACTGGCGAGCAGGTCGACCCTCAGGGGGGGCACGTGGAGGCAAACCTCCGTGTTCTTGTATCTTTGCTCGATCGCATGACGAACGCCGTGGACCAGCAGCTCACCCGGGTCAAACGCGCCAAGCAGATCGCGAACGATCTCGAAGACCAGTTGCGGCAATTCCCGCTCCAGACGCGCCTTGCGCTGGGCCACTTCAAAAGTCGCCTGCGCAATCAGCCGCGCCATTTCCTCTGCGCCAGCCTTTGCACCCTCGGCGCGACCCCGCGCCCGTTCCCGCTCATAAGCCTGGCGTGCCCACCCGCGAACCCGCTGCAGATGCCGCTCGGCAGCGGCTCGCGCCCGTACTGCATCGTGCCAGATCTCAAGCTGCGCAGCTGGGATCAACGGTCCAAGTGGCCGAATCTGCGGGGCCGCGGGTGATGCGGGGTCATCGGCCGTCATACTCCGGCAGCCTCTGTACGCAAATGCGCCATGACGAGAGAAAGCAGCGGGCCTGCTGCGCTACGGTGTTCAGCAGTTGGACTCTCGGCCGCCGTCCCAACAGGCAAGCGTAGAAGCACGCGGATACGACCAAGCGATGAAGTCTGTTCGAGCCAGGCGCCGAGACAAGCGTGCCCATCGTATTCGATTTGTCGCGACAATTGCTCCGGTTCGACGATCGGGGTCATTGCGACGGCACTGGATAAATGCCGGACTGCGAACGCATGCGCTTCGGCACCGATCACCTGCACTAATATCGTCAGATCGTGCCTGGAAACCAACTTGAGGATGGAGCGTGCATGCCAGATGCTGCCCGCGAGCAGCGCAGCCCGCCGCGGATCATGCCCAAGGAGAGCATCTTCGTCCCAGTCGGCGCAGCTCACCTCCACCTTGCTGCCCAGCAGCAGTTCGGCGAGCCTTGGCTGCAGCCTGGCACTCTGCTGTAGCCGAGCCAACGTGGAAGGCGAAAGCAGCGGGTCAAGAAGCCCAGCAAAACGACCGGGATCGACCGAGGCAGCAAGCTCGCGCAGCCGATCGACTGCGAGCGTGAACGAATGATTGAGTTTTGTGGATGACATTGATGCCGACATGAGCGTCCAGACTATGTCGCATCAGCAATCAACTTTTTGTCCGTCGCCTGCTCAGCAGACACGCGCGAGCCCCTACCAAACATGCTCAGCTTGCGCGATGATCGTCCAAACTGACGCATGCGCGGGCCCAGCAATACGCAAGATACGATGCCGAATACCGCTCCGGCGCCTCCCACAGCAAGCGGAAGTAACGGCGCTGAGCCCGCTCTCGCTGACTGAGCCGTAGGGACTACCGGCGCGGCAGACTGCTCGATTGGAGCGCGCTCGACCGGCACGAAGACGACCGCGACCTTGTCATAGGACAGGCCTTCAATGCTGTTTGCGACGAGCATCTTGATCTGCGGCAACAGTGCCGAGAGCTTCGCGCTGGAGCCATGGCGAATGAAGACCGAGGCTGAGGACGGGGTCGCATCTTGTCGCAACAAGTCGTTCTTCGGCAGAACGACGTGGACGCGTGCTGAAAGGACGCCATCTATATCGCTGATCGTGCGCGACAATTCTTCGCTTAGAGCATAAACGTAACGTGCCCGCTCCTCGATCGGCGAGGCAACGAGGCCCGATCCCTTGAACACCTCGCCGAGATTCTTGAAGGATTGGCGCGGCAACCCCTCGACATTTAGCAGGTCAATCGAATAAGCGAGCTGCTTTTCCTCGACCTGGATTGTACTGGTCCCGTCCTTGGCGACAACACGGGCAGCATCAACGCCCTTTCCAAGGAGAAGCGCGAGCATCTCATTAGCCTCGCGCTCCTGAATTTTGGTGTAAAGATCAGCCTTACAGCCGATCAGCGAGAGGAGAAGGGGCATCGCAAGACACATGCGAAGCCGCCGCCACGATTGACGGCCGCCACAGCTACCCCTTTTCGTATCGCCAGTCATCAGCTTACTCAGCCGGCCGATAGCAGCTTGTTGAGCGACGAACTGACAGCGCTGGTGCCCTTGGAGACAAGGGAAACCTGAATAACGTCCCTGTATACGTCTCGCAGATTCGTCATCATCGATTCAAAATCGGCTCCAACCGGTTTACCACTCGCATGTGCACCGACGTTATCCGTCTGCAAAAGCGGCTGCGTAGCCGGCCCAGGCTGCACACTAGTCACGACAGCCGACGCAACCGCCGGAGGAACGGCGCGGCCCTGGTACATACTGGAAAGGGTTTGGAGGATTCGGTCACCCGGCGGACTTGCCAGCACATTCGTACGCTGGACCTCCAATATCGGCGAAGCCGCTACGGGCCGATCCGCGGGCGGGAAGGCAGATCCGTGATTTGCAGCTACTTGCGCCAGGGACTGCTCGAAGCGCGCCTGCTCGCCAGCAGCTGCGGGCGAGCAGGCACTGGAAAGACAGTCAGCCGAACTGGGAGAGATCGGCGTTGCGCCTAACAACATGGAATGAGTCATTGTGCTGTTGTGATGAGACCTAGGCGTTAACCGACGAACCGATCAAGTTCATAGGCTGGCGAGCTGACGAAAACCTGACGAAGATCGTTCTGACTGCGTCATCTAAAGATCACTTTTGGTTTTCAAGCTAGAACGAAACTCCAACTTGATGATGAGCGGAAGGCGTCCGGGAATGCTCGCGCGATCTACGATGGTACATATTCTAAAAAGAACTCTTTGTGCCGGCGTTTTAATCTGTATCGGCATAATGCGCTCGTCTGCTGCATCCCTTTCCCTGCCGTCTGCCCCTTATAGCTACACCGTTCTCGATCAGGATCTTCCTGCGGCGCTGCAGGAGTTCGGCAACAATCTCAATATCAGGGTCAATGTCAGCGCCGAGGTCAGGGGCCGGATTCGCGGGCGAATGCCTGACTTGCCGCCACGAGAATTCCTTGACCGTTTGACTTCCCTGTACAATCTTCAGTGGTATTACGACGGGCTTGTCCTTTACATCTCCGCCGCCCACGAGGCGCAAAGCCGGCTCATCGTATTGAACCCGATCAGCTTCGATGCGTTCAACTCCGCGCTCGACGCCCTCAACATCTCGGATGAGCGCTATATCGTGAAACCAGCTCCGGGAGAGGGCCTCATCCTTGCTTCTGGCCCACCCCGATTTGTTGCGCTGGTGGATCAGACCCTTAAAGGCCTTGTGGCGGAAGCGCAGGCACGGCGCAGTCCCGTCGCAGCCGAGAGGCCACAACGCGAGTCGGTTTTGATGTTGTTTCGCGGCTCATCGAGCACGGTCTTGCGAGACGGGCGGCCGGAAGGTTCTCCCGAAACACCGCACCATGAGGGCATTTTGCGCGAAACCGGTCCAGGCCAGAAGTGAGGTCGAAGGTACAAGACCACTCCGAGCAAAGTCGGTCCGTCCGGCGTACGCCTATTTCATCCGATCGTTAGCTTTTCGAAAGCTACGGTCCCCAGCTTGAGCATGCGAGGTTTGGGCGGCTGCCTTGCTTGGAGCAACCCTGATAGAGGGACCAGAGACCCAGACGCCCAAGGGAAATTAGGTAGTGCCACTTTTGCAGG
Organism: Bradyrhizobium sp. CCBAU 11430; assembly: GCF_028128855.1. Classification (NCBI taxonomy): domain Bacteria; kingdom Pseudomonadati; phylum Pseudomonadota; class Alphaproteobacteria; order Hyphomicrobiales; family Nitrobacteraceae; genus Bradyrhizobium; species Bradyrhizobium sp. CCBAU 11430. Next base: position 192,933 of record NZ_LBJV01000006.1, on the reverse strand, counting down.
CGGCGCGAGGTATTAGAGATCAATGCGGGCCTCCGCACGCGTGCTTCCGAGCTAGCTGAGGCTTCGCGTAACTCGATGCGTGTCATCATGGAAGGAGGAACAGGGTGGATTTCAATGCAGTCGCCCCGGCGAATACGAGCCCGGAGCCGGACACAGCACAGACGGCTTCAGATGCAACCGAATTCGAGCAGCAGCTCAGCGGCGCACAGGCTCCCGCTTTGGCGCAGAGCGTCGCCCATCCAGTGCTGCAGGGCGAGGCTTATTCACCGTATCTGAACGCGGGCCACCCCTACTCTCCATACTTTGATATCGGTCACCTGAATCCGCCTTACGAGGATTTAGCGCATCCCCATTCGCCAGACTCGGGTTGGCAGGATAATCTATATGCTGCGCCTGGGCAGGAAAATGGCCGACAGCATCTCTCGCCCCAGACCATCGCTCAGGCGATCGAGGAACATCCCGGCTTCGATCAAGATGTGATATGGCAGAATCTGGATGCCGACCCGTCTCATGGCGAGCCGCGGCACGGTGAGCCACAAGCGGGGCCATCGCATGCAGGTCCATCGCACACTGCCCCTTTTCAGGGTGAGCCGTCTCACGCCGGCCCATCCCATGCCCGGCCACTGCAGGCGGGACCGCCTCAACCTGGGTCTTCCGCAGCTCCATCAGAACTTTCCGAGTTCCGCATGTGGGACGGACATCTCGCCAAGGACGTTTGGGTGTTTACGCCTCAAACAGCAACCGGCGCTCAGATCGACATGCTGGAGCGCAGCGGAGTGAAGCCAAGCAAAGAAAACCCGACAACAGTTTTCGCCATGCTCGGTGTGCCTCACACGGCCGAATGGAGAGAGGAGGACTTCATTCGTCTCACACCTTCGCTGGATGCGACCCTTTGGCCTGAAGAGTTAGAGCAAGACCAACCTATAGATGCGGAAGATCCGCCCATCCGCTAACGGCTGCAGCCGTGCCACGGCAGGGTGATCTCCCCGCGGCCAACAAAGACTTAGACATGGCAGGACACCTGGTGAGAGGCGCCCCGGGGGTATTCCGCGGTCACTCTTCTCTTTTCCGGCCACTCATAAGTGCCAGACCAGCTCGCGAGCGGCAGCGGCCTAGTCAAAGACCGCGCGAGCCGGAGCATGAAATGGCTTTTCATATGGTTCGCTGAGAACACAACGGCCCGCGGAGAAAGAACATTGCAATTTAGCTGCGAATTCAGAACTGGCGTGCCAGCCCCGCGAGTCACGCTGCGATTTAGGAGCACCGCGAGGCGATCGTGCGTCGAGACGAGGGTAAGGGCGTTCCGGATCAGGAGAGTCACGGTATGACCGCCCCCTGGGCACGTTCAACATCGAACTGCTTACGCTGCCGCTTGTCCTCGTTCCTTGGCAAAGCGAGGACTCTAGCATCTGGCGTTGAGGACTCTAGCATCTGGCGTTAATGGCCCTGCGGATAGCAGCTCTCAGAGAGTATGCCCCGGATCATCCGAAGCATAAATATCATCAAGATCGCCGGATTGATCCGCGAAAACTCTGCCCGCCCCCAAGGTCTTCATCTCCTTTTTGTAGCCCGCGCCGAAGGCAGCTGCTTCGGCGCGATGGCCTGCTTCAGAAGCCGCGCAAGGCACACCTCCCTAGTGCGCTTTCTTAGCCCGTATCGTGAGATAGAGGCCAGCTCTCTATTGCAGCCGAACGCAGATGCCCATCCGATCCACTCGCTCTCAGCCGCGCCTGGAGTCGAACCGAACGCGCCGATGTTCGGCAGCCACGCAGCGGCCGAATGATTCCAACCGACACCGTCCTTTTGCGGCATCAAACTCCAAGGGGAGCCACCCGAGTTCACAGAGCGCAGGAATAAGGGTATCAATCCAGCCTCACTCTTCGTCAGCTTCTTGCAAGCTGTGCCTGCTAGAACCGCTGGAATAGGTCATCTCGCGGCACCGCCGCTAGCTTGGTTTTATGACATGGACACAGCCGCAGCCGATATCGCAGCAACGGCGCCAGAAGCTGGCGCAAACACCGACAACGCCGGGAACGGCGGCGAAAACTCGCCCGCAGCATTGTTGCAGCGAGCCTTCGAAAAGGCTCTGGTTGCCGTCGCCACCCAGGTTATAAGCGATTCCCAGTCAGATATGGATGACGCGATGAGCGAGCTAGATGATGGGTGAAGGTCCGGATTATCAGAGGCGCACAGGGAAGGACCTTCGGAAGGCAAGCCGAACCGAGAACGACCTGGCGCAGCCGCCGACTTGCCAAGCCAGCCGCCAGATGCGTCTTAGGTGATCCTCCAGGTGGGCGGTGCGACCGGTCGCAATCCAATCGCACTTGGAACTCTCGAAAAACGCCGCAGCGACTAGCTTACGCGGCCGTGCGCCGCACTCCTCAGTGAGGGTTCATCACGCTTTTCAGTCAGCACGCTTCAAGCGGAACCAACCGCTTCTCCCTTTATGATCAATTCCGTCACCTGGCTGTGCTGGATCGGTACTGCAGCCGCCCGCGAAATGGCGTGCCAGAGAGATCCTGTGAGATCGTAACGTCGGTAGCTTCGGCGCTCGCTGCGCAGATACCTGCGCAGCTCCCGGTCCGCTGACAACAGCATCGAAAATTTTGCGGGTACCTGATCCGTGGGTCATGGCGGGCCTGTGGGTACGATTGGCGCCGCCGAACACGAAAAGCGGGCGCTAACGCCCGCTTCAGTGACTTACCGATAAGCTGGGATCGCCTCGCAGGACCAGCCAGGATTGCGGCCAACTCAAGCGTCCGACGGTGTGCCTGGATTCTCATTGCTGTCGATGATCGCCTGGTTAACCTGGCGTCCAGACCGATCAACCCAGCCCGAGCCTGGCTGTTCGTAAATCGTCTGGGCTCCATCTGAAGTCAGCTGATCAAGCGTACGGCCTGCATTCGACTGCGTCACCTTAAGATTGTTCTTACCGTCGAAGCGGTCTCCTAGCCCTTCGACGACAATGGCATTGTCGCCGTTGGTAATGGTCAGCTTCGAGGCCATCGTTTTGCCGTTGCCAATATCAACGGTGTCGATGGTAATTTTCGTGCCGTCGTCGAGCTGGAACGTCATGTTCTTCTTGAAATCGAAATCGATCTTGCCGTCACCGTCGGCATCGACGTGGGGGTCGCCCTTGATCGCTGTGATCTTGCCCGTTTGATTGTTGCGAATGAGCACCGTTCCGTCATGCTCGTCCACGAGCATCGAATACTTATCACCAAGCTTGATCTCAGCCCTGCTGCCCCTGACCTCATGCGACCAGATTGGCGCCGGCTGAGACGACTGCGTGGGCGCCTGGGCGACCGCAACAGGCACCATCGCAAGAGGCGGCGGCGGAGGAGGAACGAAGAAGACGGGGGCGGTAGAGGCACGCGCTGCGCTTCCATACTGGTAATTACCGGGCCCGCGCCCTTGTTCGCCTGCATCGATACTCGCCTGATTCACCGCGCGTCCGGCCCCATCGACCCAGCCTTGGCCACTCTCATGGATCGTTTGGGCACCATCGGACGTCAACTCGTCAAGGGTCATGCCAGCATTGGACTGGGTCACCCTTAGATTGTTTTTTCCATCCTTATCGTCGCCGAGCCCCTCGACAACCATCGCGTTGTGGCCGTTGGTAATGGTAAGCTTTGAAGAGATGGCCTGACCATTACCGTAGTCAACATTGTTGACAGTAATTTTCGTGCCGTCGTCGAGCTCAAACGTCATATCCTTCTTGAAATCGAAGTCATCTTTGCCGTCTCCGTCGGCATCAACGTGGGGGTCGCCATGAATTACGGTGACATGCCCGGTCTGGTTATTGCGAACTGTCCAGGTGCCATCCTTTTCATTGGCCGTAATCGTATACTTGTCCCCAAGGTTGATCGTGGCCTTGCCATCCTTGACCTCGTGCGTCCACACCGGATCCACAGCAGGCTCAGAATTTTGATTCAGCTGGCTCATCAGCATGGTGGGAGGAGGAGGCGCCATCATGTAAGCTTGGGTCGTAACGACGGCTGGCGTTACCACGACCGGAACGGCGACCGAACTGACGAAGGCTGGTGAGGCTACCGGTAGGTACTGGTAGCTCGCCGGAGCATACTGCCCCAACAAGGCGTTGAAGGCGGGAGTGACAACCGCGCCTTCTGGCACCACTCCGTTCATCGAGTCGGACGCGCCCACCACCGGAAGGCCAGTCACGGGAAGATACGGCATTTAGTTTACTCCTGTTGCATAGACGAAATCTGTAAAACCGCGAACGCTGCGCGCATAGTCAACCAAGGTACGCTGCTTCGATCTGCACGAGAACGCACCATTAGCTCATCCGGACGAACGACTACTTCTCTTGCCAGACCAGCAGCCCTAACGAGATCTTCCTTTCGTCGCACCACACTAAGTGCTGCACGATCACATCACGCCCATTTAACTCACAACGACCGTAGCCCGAATACCTGTCGAAAAGCTGACGACGATGGGCGAGCGAAGCCGCATCCACTTTGACATTGATCGAATGTCGGAGACGCATCCTTCGCCAAGCTGTATCGCAACCTTCAACCCTCCTCTTCGCACGAAACGGCTGTTATCAGAGGTGCCCTATGTCTTCGCGATACGCGAGGTCTGCCGGTTATCAACCAGTCATCCCATCCTCACCGCGCAATCAGCGCTCCCGCCGGTCGTGCACATCATCTGCGAGGAGCGATCGATGGGTTGAACACGCGCGCGGACCAGTCTCTCCGGCATCAGAGGATCTTCGCGGACCCTGACTTTGCACAAGCCGCCCATGTTGACCAAACGAGTCTAGCGCGGGCTGAGACCCGCACAACTCCATGACTTTATCCCGCTTTCGCACTCTATCCGCCAAGCCACGCGCCTGCTCAGGCTCCGCAAGGTAAACTCATTCCTGCACGCGCAGCTAAGCACCACCCACAGGGCCTTGCGCAAAGCCGATTATAGACGGGCTGGGACGGCCCGGGCGAGCCGATGATTGCGAGCAGGTGCAACGCTGCCGCAAAAGATCATCCCACTCGCCTCAACATGAGGCTCGTCAGCTTTTCGAAAGCTAGCGCCCCTAGCATGAGGCCGCTGAAATCTAGGCGAGCAGTCGTCTATTGAGCGCAACAAGACGAGGATAGGAGAATGCGATGATCGGAGAAATGATCGGAAGTGCTGCCGGCGGATACCTTGGCGGGCCTGCCGGAGCGGCCATTGGTTCGGCACTGGGCGGGAGCGTTGACAAGGTCTTTGACAAGGTGGTCCACACCTTGGTGCCCGACGAGGGTAGCCATGATAAGGCCGCAGACGACAAAGACGCCGGCGACAAGAGCGAGGTACAACCCAAGTCCGATACCCTCTGCAAGAGCCCGGAGCTGAACCTTGGGCTCAGCACGCTCGGCGGTACGCCCATGGTCCTCTCAATTCCCGCGATCATCTCGCCGGCCCACAACTCGTAACAAGTCAGAACCAAGGTTATCCCAACAGAAAGGTAAGTAGATATGGCAGTTGACAATGTTGGCGGAAATGGCGGCGCTGCTGGGGCGCAGCCGACGGGCGATACGGGCTTCCAGAACCAGATGGCTGAATTCGAGCGTGTTAGCCAGAAGGTTCAGGCCCAGGCCGTGGCAATGCGTCGAATCACGACCGAGCTCTCGTCCGAGAAGAAGGTCGCCGACGAACGCGTTCAGTAATTCTGCGAGACGGGTGGCTCACCGCGTTGCTACCGTCGCCGAGTTGTGAATGACGAAATCTGGATGAGCCGTACGGCACTGCCGTACGGCTTCTCTCGTTATTCAGGAGGTTGTCGTGAAGGGCTCTGTTTCGCTCGAGTTCGAGGTGCTTTCGGGACTCTATACCGGGCTCAAGGGGAAGGCAGCGGGCGGCGACAGCATTGTTGGCAGTGGCTTCGATGCAGACATGATCTTCGTTGAACAAGGGCTTGAGCCGCATCACCTTCGTGTCATCGCGCAGCACGATTCGATCGAGGTCGAGGCGCTCGCCGCCAACATCAGCATAGACGGTCTCGCGAGCATCGCTTCAGGTGAGCGCGTCAGAGTGCCCCTCCCCGCGGTCGTTCATGCTGGCGCGATGTCCATCCGCTGGTCGACAGAGGATGTCCAGCCGGTTTCTTCGAGCAAGCGCTCCCGCAGCTTGACCTTAGCACTCAGCCTGGTTCTGCTCAGCTCTGTCGTGATCGGCACCGTCTCAACTATCTTCGCCCCAGGCGATAGAGCGGTGGTGCCAAGTACACAGTCGTCGCGCACGGTCGAGATTGCCACTAAGCCAACCGTTGATCATTCTGATCCGAGAGCTGCTGATGAAATGGCCGTATCGCTGCGGCAAGAGATCGAACGAGCGGGCCTTCTTGACGTTAAGATCGGGCGCGGCCCCGGCGTTGTGACCGCGGAAGGCACAATTACGCCGAACCTCGTCGTAAAATGGAAAGAGATCCAGCAATGGTTCGATCGTCAAACCAACGGCACCACGACCCTTGTGAATGCTGTCACGGTGAAAGAGGAGAAGATGCCGTCTTCAATTGCTGTCCAAGCCGTCTGGCGCGGAAGCGAACCTTATCTGCTTATTGCCGGGCAGAAGTACTTCGTCGGTGCGCTCTTAAGCAATGGATGGACCGTTGATCGAATTGAGGATGGACGTGTTCTGCTCAGTCGCAACGGCCGATCTGCCGCTTTGCCATATTGAGGTCTCTAGCCTGCAAGAAAGAAGGAGAAGGCGATGGCTAGGCTGCCCCAGCACTCCGTAGGGCCCGGCACCGGATCGCAGGGATTAGATGCGGGCCAGCACGCACCGGTCATCGGCTCGTCTCCCTCGCGAGGTGATAAACTCGAGCTCGAAGGCGCCCATGCGGATAGCGGCGCGAAGCGCGCATCGTGGCGGGATACGGTTTCGCGTGATCTGCCAATTGATGTTGCGAGCGAAGCGACGCTCGAGGTCAGCTCCGTCGGCGCCATCTCTCGCGTCACTTTATTCGAAAGCGAAGCAGGGGCAAATGAGCTAGATCCACGCGCGGTATTGGCTTTGCTCTATGGTCCCAATCTGTCCCGCGGACTACTCTCCTTCGTCGTTCCACGCCTCCGTCATCCGGACGTACTGCGCGCCGACAAGCATGGTGCTCTTTTGGAGCGCTTGACGCGGACGTTGGAGGCGACACCGGATGACAATACGGCACGAGAGTGTTTGGTAATCCTGCAGCAGGAACTACAGCGGTTATTAATGCTCCGGCAAAATCAAAACAGCTTAATCAAGGGCTAGCCATGGCCGATCCTGATGGATTGCAGCATGGGCCCGCTCCCCTGGTTCCAGAAGTCTCCAAGTCCGGCGATATTCTGTCGATCTCCGGGCCGGAGCGCGACCTGCTTTGCGCGCTTTCGTATGTACATCTCGCGTGCGGGCAGAGCGCACAAAGTCTGGCTCTGTTGCGAATTGCAGCTCGCGAGCATTCTAACGACATCGGTTTACTCCGCATTCTCGCCTACGCGCTAATCTCCGAGGGCCTTGGTGATGAAGCACTCGACGTATTGGACAGACTGGACGCACTCGATACGCAACCCTCTTCCCGCATACCGATGACGCTGCTGCGCAGTCACGCCCTGCGGCACGCTGGCCGCATGCCCGAGGCTCGCGAGGTCTTCCAGCGCTATGTGTCACTGCGCGCGAGCAGGGCCGCGCTCATCAAAAAGCAATAAGGATCTATCATGGCCAACGTCTTGCGTGACTTCATCGCGCGCGCTCCGGCCCACCCGGATTTCATGGTTGCCTTGATGCTGCTTCTAGCGATCGGCATGATGATCATGCCAATCCCAATCATCGTGATCGACATGCTGATCGGCTTCAATCTTGGCTTTGCCATATTGCTGCTGATGGTTGCGCTCTATCTCACCACACCGCTTGATTTTTCGTCGCTACCGGGCGTCATCCTGATCTCCACCGTCTTTCGACTGGCGTTAACGATTGCAACAACGCGGCTGATCCTTGCTGAGGGCGACGCCGGCAGCATCATTCACACCTTCGGTGACTTCGTCATTTCAGGGAATATCGCGGTCGGCATTGTCATATTCTTGATCGTGACCATGGTGCAGTTCATGGTTCTTGCCAAGGGTGCCGAACGCGTCGCAGAGGTGTCTGCGCGCTTCACGCTTGACGCGCTACCAGGCAAGCAGATGGCGATCGATGCGGAACTTCGCAACAACCACATTGATCAACACGAAGCACGCCGCCGACGTGCCGCCTTGGAGCAAGAGAGTCAACTTCATGGCGCGATGGATGGCGCCATGAAGTTCGTTAAGGGAGACGCGATCGCCGGACTAATCGTGATCTGCATCAATATGCTGGGCGGAATCAGCATCGGTCTGCTCTCAAAGGGTATGTCGCTCGATGACGCGCTGCATCAATATACGCTTTTGACGATCGGTGATGCGCTCATTTCGCAGATTCCGGCGTTGCTGCTGTCAATTACCGCCGCGACCATTGTCACGCGCGTCAACGGGCCCTCCAAACTCAAACTCGGCGCCGATATCGTTCACCAACTTACCGCAAGTACGCAGGCACTTAGGCTAGCGGCCTGCGTATTGGTATTCATGGGGCTTGTTCCCGGCTTTCCTTTGCTCCCGTTTGTCGTGCTGGCCGTCCTGTTCGCTGCGGCCAGCTTCGTCAAGATCGGGGCCAAAGGCGACAAGCCTGCCGCTAAAATTGGAGCAAGCGCCGCTGCTTCGGCGCCAGCTCCGGCAGCGGCCCAGAAGCAGACCGCACATGCGGAAGCACTTCCGATCGCGTTGTTCCTTGCGCCGAACCTGACGGATTCGATCGACAAAGACGAGCTGGAAGAGAGCATTTCGCGTGTTTCAAGGCTGGTCTCGGCGGACCTTGGCATCACCATTCCGCGCATCCCGGCCCAAATCGGCGAGAGCTTGTCCTCGTCGCAATTCAGGGTGGATGTCGATAGTGTGCCAGTTGAGCGCGATGTGATCAATCCCGGGCACCTGGCGCTCAACGACGATGTGGCGAACATCGAGTTGAGCGGCATCCCCTTTCAGCAAGACCCGGAAACGAATCGTGTCTGGATCGAAGAACGGCATGCAGCGGCTCTCAAGGCCGCTGGAATCGGATATCATCGCCTGAGCGAAGTTCTTGCCTTACGTCTCCATTCCACATTGACACGCTATGCACAGCGCCTGGTAGGTATCCAGGAAACCCGCCAATTGCTCGCCCGGATGGAGCAGGAATATCCTGACCTAGTGAAGGAGGTGCTGCGTACGGCCACCGTCCCTCGGATCGCCGAGGTCCTGCGCCGGTTGCTCGATGAAGGCATTCCAATCCGCAATACCCGCTTGCTCCTGGAGGCATTGGCAGAATGGAGCGAGCGCGAGCAAAACGCCGTCCTGCTCACCGAATATGTTCGTGCTACCTTAAAGCGACAAATCTGCTTTCGGTATGCTAACGCTCATCGCGTCGTGGTCGCCTTTATCATCGAGCGTGAGAGCGAGGAAATCATCCGCGGCGCAGTACGGGAAACTGCCGTCGGCCCATACCTCGTCTTGGACGAATGGCAGAGCGAAAAGCTGCTTGCACAATTTCGTCAGATCCATGCCACCATCGCGCAAAGTAAGAGCCAACCTGTCGTCCTTGGGTCGATGGATATCCGCCGTTTCGTACGTGGTTTTCTCACGCGCAACGGCATCGACCTGCCTGTTCTGTCTTATCAAGATCTCGCCGCCGACTTCACGGTCCAACCGATTGGATCCGTCAAGCTTCCCAAGGCGCCTTCCTCAGGAGGGCTCCTAGCAGCTGCAAACTAAGAATGCGCCGCACTTCCCCGTGAGTAGCCGATGAAACAAAATGAAACCAGGTGCCGCCGGCATTTGTGCTCCGCCAGTCCAGGGCCGCGGCCCGCTCTGCTTGCGATGCTGGCTATTGTGCTGCTCGCTGGCTGCGCTGCCCCAGATAAACATAGCCTCTCACCGCAGCAGACGTCCACATCTCGCCTCGCACACAACGAAGACATCGATCCCGCGGTGCGCGAGCGCATTTCGTACGCGCTCGGCCGGGATCCTGATGAAGGGGCTCTGCGCGATGCATTGAAGCAACAGCCGAACAACATCGATGCAGCGATTCCTCTTGCGCGAGCCCTGCTGGCCCGCAACCGTCCGAATGATGCGCTCGAGATGCTCGACGGCGTGTTATTGGCAGCCCCTGGCGACCTGCGCGCATTGAATGCCAAAGCGGTGGTTCTCGATCACGAGGGCCGCCATCAGGAGGCCCAAGAACTATACCGCCAAGCTCTCGCAGCGGAACCCGCAAACCCGATGCTGCGCAACAATTTCGGACTGTCGCTCGCACTTGAAGGCAAGAAGGAGGCCGGCGATGCCAGCTCAGCACCGCAGGCGGGCGGCCGGAACGCATTGGCTCGTTCAAGATAAGCGTGGCGATGAAGAGGGAGGCGGAGATAGCGAAGCTTATGCTAGCTTGCCGACCGCTAGGTTACCCACCCGCTCGTCGATAGCGCGGGCGATATCTTGCTTGAACATCAGGTCCAGATCGACGGTAACAAACCGCTTGTGCTCTCCCACTCTTTCAATCCGGAAGCGAACTCCCGCGCAGCTTCTTGAGGTAGGTGACTCGATCATGGTGCTTGATCCCGACAAGCACCAGGACAAATGGAAGAACAAAGACGGCAAATGGCAGCGAACGGGTAGACCGCCTTTGTATCTTGCCGCGATAGAAGACTACAGCAGCAATGCCAAGTGTACCGAAAGCGTGGCGATGCCCACGAACGATCCGTATGATGATGACTATAACTTTATGTAGAGCGTACACGAACTACCAAGAGCGATTGGCCAGATCGACTTTGGTGAGGTCAGGCTCGCACCGAATAACCTAATCCGCGCGACCGAAAATCTCGGCTATTCTGGCACCTTCGTCCTGCACTACTTCGGCGCAACGTACTCCAAGGAGCTGCTCGCCGACTGCCACCTTGGGGCCGTGAGAAATATTGTCAAGCCACTCGTCTTCTAGAGCGAGACGTGTGATGGCGAGCCTGCCGGGTGTTGTGCTGACGTCACATCGTGCTCGATTGACCTGAATTCTCGATTGACGCGAAGTTCTCCTGAGGCGTTGCGCGCAAGGTCGCTGTGTGCCGTTGCGTACGCGAGGCGCCATCCGGCGATTGGTCCGGATTTTGCTCCACTGTTTGCCAAGACGAGGCGCGGCTCCCCGCCGTGTCGGACTTTCTACGATAGTGACAACTATGAAACGAAAGGCGATGCCATGAAGAACCGGCTTTCGGTCACCGGCAAGGCGGCAAGCACCGCCGCTGAAGGGTCGGAGTCGACGACGCGCACCGCCCCGGCGGTCGAGCGCAAAACGGAGAGTGGCACCGGCTTATACCTTCCTGACGAGGCCAGCGTCTTTGCCGACCCAGGCAAATCAGATCAACCAGCATGCTTCACACTTCAGAACGGCCTGCAGGTCGTCGTGATCCCGGATCATCGCACACCCGTCGTGACTCAGATGATTTGGTATAAGGTCGGTTCCGCGGACGAACCGCCTGGCAAATCGGGGCTTGCGCATTTCCTCGAACACCTGATGTTCAAGGGCACATCCAAACATCCGGCGGATGAGTTCCGCAAGGCTGTGATGCGCGCCGGCGGCTATCAGAACGCCTTTACCGGATTCGACTTCACCAGCTACTTCCAACACGTGCCTCGCGAGCACCTCGGTAAGATGATGGAATTTGAAGCCGACCGCATGAACGGTCTCATTCTCAAGGACGAGGATGTGCAGTCCGAGCGCGACGTCGTGCTGGAGGAATTCAATATGCGCGTCGCCAACCAACCAGGTAACCGGCTTGCTGAGCAGATGATGGCGGCGCTCTACCTTAACCATCCCTATGGCCACCCCGTTATTGGGTGGCGCCAGGAAATCGAAACGCTTACCCGAGAGGACGCGCTTAGCTTCTACAAGCGTTACTATGCACCCAACAACGCGATCTTGATTGTCGCTGGCGACGTAAACACCAAGGAAATTCTCTCGCTAGTGAAGGAGACGTTTGGCGGCATCCCCGCGCAACCGTCAATTCCCGTGCAACGCCTGCGGCCGCAGGAGCCGACGCCGGCCGCGCAGCGCAGAGTGACGTTGGCCGATTCCCGCGTCGAGCAGCCAGCCCTGCACCGCTATTATCTCGTACCGTCGGCTCGCACCGCCGCCGCTGGGGAAGGTCCGGCGCTTGAGGTGCTCGAGCAGTTGATGGGCGGCGGTGTCAACTCATATCTCTATCTCTCGCTTGTTGTCGAAAAGCAGCTCGCGGTCACTGCCAGAGCGAGCTACCAATCTGCCGCACTCGATCCCTCGCTATTCGCGATTTCCGCCATACCAAAACCTGGTGTCCACCTCAGCCTGATCGAGCAGTCCATCGACGAGGTCATCGCCGACATTGCCCGTAATCCCGTGAGCACCGAAGATCTGCAGAGCGCGAAGACGCGGCTGATTGCGCAAGTCACCTATGCCCAGGACAGTCAGGAAATGCTCGCGCACCGGTATGGCCGCGGCCTGACGACGGGACTATGCATTGAGGATATTGAACGCTGGCCGGAGGACATCCGCGCTGTCGGTGCACGGCAGGTGCACGAAGCAGTGCGGAACTGGCTCGACAAGAAACGAGCGGTGACCGGCTATCTCGTAAAAGAGTCTACTCCACGACACTGGGAGAAGCTCTAGTGATTTATCCTTGCACACGACGTGGGATCCTTCTCCGCGGAGCGTCGCTCTCCATCGCTATGCTCGCTTCGCCAAATTCAGTTGCCGCCGCGAGCTCACTTGGCCGAACCAGGATCAAGCGCCTAGTTTCGTCTTGCGGTATAGAGGCGTGGTTCGTGCAGGATTCTACCGTCCCATTGATCACGATGGAATATGCCTTCACCGGCGGCGCGACTCAGGACCCCGCTCAAAAACCTGGCGTCGGTCACATGGTGTCTGGCCTGCTCAAGGAAGGTTCCGGCGACTTTGACTTCAAGACCTTTCATCAGCGGCTAGACCGTCGTGCCATCGAGTTGGGTTTTCATGTGACCCCTGATCACTTTCGCGGTGCCTTGTGCACGCCCCAAGACAACGCGGACGAGGCCTTCGAGCTTTTACGGACGGCGCTAACCTCACCGCGTTTCGACTCGGCCGACGTCGAACGGACCCGTGCTACTGTGCTTGCGCGCCTTCGGCACGCCTCGACCGATCCTTCGTCTCTGGCCCATCGCAAGTTTCTCGAAGTCGCGTTTGGGGATCATCCTTATGCTCGCCCAGCCGAGGGCTCGCTGGAAAGCGTGCCGAAGATCGAGGTCGCGGATCTCAAGGGTTATGTCCGACGCGTGATCGCAAAAGACACGCTCAAAATCGCTATTGTCGGCGACGTCGATCCAGCGGTCGTCTGCAAGCTGCTCGACAAGACATTTGGCGGCCTGCCGAGCAACGCAGAAGCGGTGCCGGTTACCGAAGTGACCGCAGCAAAGCCGCCACAGCGGGTCTTCATTCCGGTCGATGTGCCGCAAACAGTTGTGACCTTTGGGGGGCCGGCCGTCCGTCGGAGCGAGCCGGATTTCATGGCCGCCTACATCGTCAACCACATTCTCGGGGACGCCGGCCTTACGTCTCGCCTGTTCCGCGAAGTCCGCGAGAAGCGCGGACTGGCCTATTTCGTCCGTGAGCACCTTGTCTGGTTGGACCATTCAGCCATTTTTCTCGGCAGCAGCGGCACCTGCGCAGATCGTGCCGGTCAGACGGTTGAGGAAATCGAGAAGCAGGTCCGCCACATCGCGGAGGAAGGACCTACTCAGCAGGAACTCGATGACGCAAAGTCTTACCTGAAGGGCGCGCAACAGGTGGCTCTCAACACATCATCAAAGCTTGCGCGAACGCTACTGAAGAATCAGATCGACAAGCTGCCCATCGACTATTTCGAAAAGCAGAATGCCCTGGTCGATGGGGTGACGCTGGAGGACGCCAAGAGAGCAGCGCAGCGGCTGTGGGGCGAGGGTCTGCTCACAATTATCGTCGGCCGCTCCTCGAACGACGCAGCGTAGTGCACCCCCATGCCAACGGGGACCACACCCCAGCCAGGCGCTCGCTCTTGCGTGCAGAGTGCATCTAGCACCCCCCTTTAGCTTGTGGAGATATTCCAGGCGAGGCAGCTACCATGCGGCCGCTCGAGGCCGGCTTTTGCGGAAACGCGTTTGAACCAGCGACAATCCGCGTTGGATCTTCGGGTTAGCCAAAGTAAGCGCTTTAAAGCCGGAGCGTGCACTGTCTGCCGCTTCAAGGAAGCGGCCAACGAGAGTGCCATGGCCATCGTTCATTCCACTAAGAACCTCCTTGACCGGTAGGACGTAGCTCGACGAATCTGTGTCCCGCGCGCTCCACCTTTCGCGTATCCCGACATTCATCAGCAGAGTGAGAGCTCGGTCGTTCAGGGTCATCTTTCAGAAATTAACCAGCCGGTTCGCTCTCTGCCGAAAAGACGACCATCTGATCCAGCAGACCTTTGTGGTCTGCCAAGCCATAGGCGCACCGCGTCGCATCGCCCTGATCTGCGCTTTGATCCGAGCTCCCAATCTGACGCCACGTTAGTTTCCGTCGCTTCATGAAAAGTAGATAACAACAGCAACGGCATCTATGGATAACCTATGTCGTTACAACGATCACAACAGGCGGACAGTTGATTCTTGCCCCGCGCATTCCAATTGCCCACAAACCTGACGTAGATCACCAATACAAGCGATTAGTCCCATTCTCCGGCTTGCATCATCGGACGATGTTACTCGCTCAATGTTGAAAACGTTTATCAGTTGCAGAGCTCCAGCATCGAAGGTTCATTGCCCCTTCTTTCTGCCATGATCGCACCCAAAAGCAGAGACGTGCCGATTGCGCACCTTGCGCGCGGCAATAACGAGTGTCTCAGGAGATGTTGATGGTTAAGCCAGTTGTAATTGTGGTCGGTGCGGACAAGGGAGGAGTCGGCAAGACGACCGTATCACGAACGCTACTGGACTACTTCAGCGTCAACAACGTGCAAACACGCGCATTCGACACAGAGTCGCCCCGCGGAACGCTGAAGCGCTTCTATCCCGAGATCACTGAGATCGTCGATATGACCACGACGGCGGACCAGATGAAGATCTTCGATACCTTGAACTCAGGGCTATCCGTCACCGTCATCGATGCTCGGGCAGGCCTACTGTCCTCTGCGTTGGCTTCCTTGCGCGACATCGGATTTCTGGACTCAGCACGGTCGGGCCAGATCACATTTGCCGTGTTCCACATCCTGGGATCATCCATCGCTTCGCTAGACGAGATCGCGGAAACCGCGACTTTCATGAGCGGCGCAAAGTACTACCTGGTCAAGAACTTCATCAACGACACTCAATTTTTCCAGTGGGATCAAGCGACTTATAATTCCTATTTTCACCGCATCAAACATGCGACTGAGTTGACCATACCGAAGCTCAACGAGATGGCCTATGAGCAGGTGGAAGTCGCATCCGTCCCATTCATAGACTTCGTGGCAAACAAGGGACGCAACGATGAACCCGCGAACAACTCCTTCGTCCTGCGCGGCTATGTCCGGCACTGGCTGGCAAATGTCTGGAGCGAATTTGATCGCATCAACTTGACGGAATTGGCGGGGGCCAAGTCCGCCACCCGGGCCGGCGAAAAGTAGCGGCATATCCGGCGAGCTCCGGTCGGGCCTACGTACGGAACGAAATTGATCTGCTGGCTATGTTAGCGACCCCCATCTACATCATCTGCTCTCCTAGCCCGCAGGTCGGTAAAACCCTCGTCGCTCGGGCGATGAGCGAGTTCTTGCTGCTGAAAAACGGCACAGCGCTATCGTTCGATGTCAACTTGAAAGAGCCTTCATTGCTCGACTATCTCCCCAACATTACGGAGACCGCTGATGTGATCGACACTTACGGCAAGATGCAGCTGATGGACCCTCTGATCATCCACGATCGGGTACCCAAGGTAATTGACCTCGGCTTTCACGTCTTCGACGAATTCTTCAAGATGTGCGAGGAAATTGGCTTCATGAAGGAGACAGCGCGCTGCTATGTCGCCCCTATCATCCTCTTCGTCGCGGGAGCAGACCGCATCTCCTTTCGCGCTTATGAAATGCTACGGCGGCGAATTCCGCCGGCGTCGCTGGTCACCGTCCACAATGAATTCGTGCTGCGTGGCGAATTACCGGAAGTGATGGATCACGAGCGGGTGATTCGGATTTCCGCACTTCCCCTGTTCCTTAAACGATATATAGACCGGCTTAGCTTTTCCTTCACTGGATATCTGCGCGACGAGAAGGATTGGTCCACCGAGCTGCATCAATGGATTCGACGCAATTACAGCATGTTTCGCGATCTGGATTCGAATGTGACGCTGCGAAGGTCTGACCGTCGACGGGGAACGGATATCGATAGCCTACGTTGCACAAGGGCTACTTAAGAGTTCGGCCTGATCACCATCTGTTCGTCCGGCCTATGAGTGGTTCGTTGACCGCTGACTTCAATGGCGTTCGTCGCGAACGCATTGCGCGCATACGACTTTTTCGCTTGGATCTCCATCCTTACAATCGTGCGCACGGACAGCGCGAAGGGCAATCGACAGCAGCTCATTCGCCATGGCTGATGCAGACAGCTCCATCCTCGAAGAAACCATGACCGCCTTGACTTTGTGAGCGATTAGCCGGATCGACGAGGTCTTCCTTCGGGAGCGCTCATAGCTTCAGGCCGAATTTGCCGAGCACCTGATGCATGACCGCGCCTTTGATCTCGCGGGCGATCTCGTCTCGTATTCGGGCGCCGAGGACCCGTTCGGCATCGGCATCGCCTGTCAGACCATGCTCGGCCAGCCGCTCATCCAAGCGGGTTTCAAACTGTACGCCCATCGCGTCGAGGAGCCGCTCCTGCATGTCAGCATAATCTTGGGGTGCGATGCGCCTCACCACGCTTTCCCATGGTTGCCAGCGCGCTGCCAAATAGTCCGGAAATTCCG
Organism: Bradyrhizobium sp. CCBAU 11430; assembly: GCF_028128855.1. Classification (NCBI taxonomy): domain Bacteria; kingdom Pseudomonadati; phylum Pseudomonadota; class Alphaproteobacteria; order Hyphomicrobiales; family Nitrobacteraceae; genus Bradyrhizobium; species Bradyrhizobium sp. CCBAU 11430. The sequence goes on along the minus strand of NZ_LBJV01000006.1, from coordinate 175,914 downwards.
CCGCTTCCTGCTCCCGCACTAATACCTCGGCCCTGGCCACATCGCCCTCGGTCACGTGAGAGACATTCATGAAGCGCATGTCAGGAGCCGTGTGCCGCAGCTCCAGGGCGTCCCGCAGCCGGGTCTGATAGGCAAGGTAGACCTCGATATCATCGACATCCGCGTCGGGATCGGCACGACGAAGTGAATTGACCCTCTCGCGCGCGATCCCATCAAGCGCTTCCAAGCGAAACATGACGCGGCCGTTCTGGAGCAATTCGCCCAGTCGCCCGTCATAGACGCCGTCCTCGACATCAGCGTTCAGGCGTGCAGTCTGCATGCCGTTCCAGACCAAAGTAATGCGATCTTCGCAGCTCGCGTTCGCTCCCGAAGCCAATTCGAAATACTGCTCACGCAAACGCGGCCTGACAGCTGCCTGCCGCAGGTCATCAGCAACCGCCTGACGGAACGCCTCATGATGGTAGTTCACGGTGCCCCGGAGCCGGTCGAGGAAGCGTGCATAGTCCGCGGCCCCCGCCTCATGGGCGAAGTGCTGCCAAGTGGACATTGCCGTCGGCTCGCCCTCAAGCCAGTCCGCGGCGACCTCTTGCAGGGACCGCGGCTGAAGTTGCACCGCTCCAGGGGTAATCGAGAAGAAAACCTGAGGGCCGGCATAGTGTCCGGCATGCATCGCTGCTGCCAGGCCGGCCTGCACCCAATCGGCGAGCGGATTATTCTCCAGATTAACGCTCGACTCACCGCCTAGCTGCGTCAGCAGAGTCTCGGGCACGTTGGTCAGCAGATTGTCGCTGGCACCGAACCATATCAGATGGTGCGGGACCGTCTCAGGCAGTCTGGTCAGCCGGTTGTAGCTGGCGCTGAGCCATTCGAGCGCGGCCGGGAGAGGCTCGGGCAGGCCCGCCAACTGATTGTGATCGACGTTCAGACTCTGCAGCCCAGCTGGAAGGCGGGGCAGGTGGGTCAGGCGGTTACCGCTCGCGTCCAACTCCTGAAGCGTTTCTGGAAGGCGTTCGGGCAGACTTGCCAGCTGATTGTTGTCGACATTCAGGCGGCGCACTCCGGCCAGAATGGGCGCAGATAAGGCGGTCAGGGAGAGGGACGATAGATCTAGCAGCTCATTGAGATCACCCGTACCGCGCCAAGCTCTCGTTCGACTTACTGCCAGTTGCCGATCCTCATGTTGCCCCTGCCCGTCTTCGGCAGCCCAGTCGGCCAGCAACTCGGGCCGGGCGGCCCCCTCGGCGCCGGACCCGTGCATGTCCCTCAACGCCTCGCCCCACTGCGATGCGGCGGCGGAGCCGGGTTCGGAGCTTTCTGAATCGGAAGTTGCGGAAGGAGCACCAGCCCCGAGCTGTTCTGCGTTCATCGATATCGTTTCTTGCGTGTCAAAATGGAGCGAACGCGCCGGGGCGGCGCATCTTACAACTGGTAATCCCCCACTATGGCTGACGCTCCACCGGCCAACCGAAATGAGGTGCAATCCCACAACCGGGCAGTTCCGCACGACTGGCGCGAATACGCCTGCGCAAGTATCGCCGAGCAACTGCAAGCAGTGCAGCGAACGAGGCGACGTGTCGCTCGCAGATCGGTTGATATCGGAATCTGCCCCGGTCTCGCCTGCGAGATCTGCGCCCTTTGAGCCGAGCCTGCAAGCGAGTAGCGACGTTCATGATACGAAAGTTAGCTGTCGGTAAGCTGACGGATCCCGGCGCGATGGAAAGGCGGGGCTTGGCTGGGTCAGACACATTTTAATGCCCGCTTCATTCCATCATCGACGCTGTCTCGCCGCTCCAACCGGCAAGTGTACTGATGATGCCGGCCGGGCGCTCCGTGCCATCCATCTTAAATGGCTTTCCCGGCCATCCCTGCAGGCAAGCAAACTGGAAACTAGTAGGTCGTCGTCGTGATCTCCGTTTGGAATGGGACGTCAACGTTTGCCATGTGAGCCTTGATCTTTTACGCATCAGCAACGGTACAACCTGGTGCAGCGTGCGATCCAAGCTATTCAATCGATCTTCAGAGGGGTGCGCAGCGGATGTCGACGGCATTGACTGTCTGTGGAATGCTCGACCCTGCGTCCATCGACATTTTGTCTTGTACTACCAACCGCAACCGCGTTCGCTTCTTTGATCAGCTGGCGCATGCCGTGGATCGCTGCCCTCCTCAAAGTTCGTTCTCATGACTTTCCCATGTTGTTGATAAGTTCCACCTCGCCCGTAGATTGTTTATCGGGTAGGCGATTGTGAATGCCTATAGCAGGCCGGATCTACTTAACTGCCCGTCGGCCAACCGATCTTGTGGAGCGCTGAAATCGTGCATGACACACGATTGGGACGCCGTGAAACCGCGAAATTCTGCCGCGATTTGCCGTCACACGCCCGATGTAGGGTGATATTGACTGGCAAGAGTTGCACATATCTTGCTCGCCACCTCCGGGGACGAACGGGCGGGCCTCGGCTGAACTATTCGGCAGAAATGCGGAGCCAAGCAACGGCCGCTCAGACGATCGTCATGCTTGATACTCCAGGAACGAATATCTGTGATGACTTCGATTGATGATACATTAAATGAGATCAGATGGTTGCGAAACGAAATCTGGCGTTGCCGTCGATCACTTGGCACTGAACTGCCTGGCGCGCAGCGGGAGGCCGTTGAGAAGCGTCTGCATGAACAGCTTTCTGCCTTTGAGAGACTTCTGTCGACGGCGTTCCCATTAGCCCTGACCTCTAAAGTGTATTCGGTCAAGAGCACCACGATCGGGCGAAGCGACTCCCCTGAAGCGCCCATCGAGAACGCCGCAATGGCATCAAGCGGATGCCTCGAGAAGTCGATCAGCGGCTAACAAAAGCGGTTTTGCTACCTCACTTTGTTTACCTTGAGCCCGGCAGTCCAGCCCAAGGTAGTCCCAAGCTGAGAAGCCAAGGGAAACCGCAATGAAACAAACCTCCAACGCAAATATTCGGGCGACTCTTTTGCCCGTTACTACCCCATAGCCCCTGCCCAAAAGCACCTAATCGCCGGCCACAAACAGTATAGATTGGTGCGGAGTACGGATTTCCAGCATATGTCCGGCAATTCCTCCTCCCTCAGCTGACACAGTTGTCGATCGGACCCGTTACCGCGAATCACGAAAGCCTCGAAGTCGCCGAATGGCTGCAGCGCTGATTGAAGCGCGACTGCTGCCAATTGGTCCGCGGATCAGTCCTCAGATAGTTGAGCCGCGCGTCGGCAGGCTGATGCTCCAGTCCGATCAACTTGCAACCACCGAGCTGGCCAAAGCCGGAGGCCCGGTCAGGCCGAACATCTCACTATTGTTCGAGTTCGCAATTGCCGTGCCTCACTCTCGATAAAGGCCTACTGGACGCTTGTTGAGAGATTGTCTCGACCGGTCGTTTCTGCCCGCGGCGGCGGTCGGCATAACGCGTCGGCATTCGCGGCGTAAATTTTTGAAATTTTCTGTTAGACAAAACATCGCCACGTCAGCTTCGTTACGGCCTGTAAAGCGGTCACAGAAGCGGATCACGTCTGGTTTGCACGACACTAACACTTCCTCGGCCCGGCGATCTCCCGCGCAAGCGTATCCTGTGCACCAGCTCGCTGCTATCGCGATCGTAGCAAGGACGGCTGCATAGCGATGCGCATTGCAAGTCCCGCCTATTCGTCGCGCTTGATTCACCAAACCTCTCTTAAACCGCATATACTTCACTGCTTTTTTCTTTGCCCCGCCAGGCTGATCTGTTTACCGGATTGCAGCGCCTCGGCAGCCACTGGCTTGCTGTTCCGGGCGCCGCAATGATACCGGCGCTCGGAAATCATCGTACCGCTAGGCGCAACACGCATTGCGAAGACCGGGATCACACGGAGATCGGCCGTTTAGCGCTTGTGTGCCGATGTTGGCTCCAATACGGCGTTCTGCTTCGCAATGCCTACATCCTGACGTTACGATCGATTCAAGCACTTTGAGCGAGCGGGCAGCGGATATCGTCTCATATCAGCGCTTTTTCCCAGCGAGCGGCTGCCGACCTCCCTTCGCGCAGATCGGAAGGTGCGTCGACCGGAGGCAGGGACTTGTGCATCACCGACGCGTGGCCGCACATTCGCCGAAGCACCATCTCCAACGCGAGAGGCATGGTTCACCCTCAGGTGCCATCTCATAGCTCCTGCATGTACGGTTGGCGACGTTGAACGTCCAAGGTCCTACAATACGATGCGGCGATTTAAGACGCGGGGTGGAGGCCGATGCAAAGCCTCCCTTGCCAAATAGCCGGCCAGATATTCCTTAAAACGGCACGCCGATTGCTGGGTAAGGATCAGCAAGTTGCCGCGAAGAAAGCGGTCGCGGCGGAGCCGGGATTCCAATGAGGTTTATTCGATTCATCCTGATCGACCTCGCCTTGATGCTACTCGCACCTGAGAGTGCAAAGGCCAACATTGTGGCGACCGACGCAAATTTCAAATCGGCTCGGAAAGCTGTGGGATCCGTGATGCCGAATTCTGGCCCAGAGCCAGTATCCGGCTCCGGCGTGCTCCGACAGCTTCACTGCCAAGCCTTTCAAGCCGCGCCATTCCAACATTCATTAGAAGGCCTCGGCCCGCCAAGCAGACTGACAACCTTGCGCTGCTGGAATGGCGCTTTACCTCTGATTGGCAAGCGCAGCGGGCAACGTCCGGTTGCCACACTCCTAGCGGCGCGGAGCTGCTAACAAGAGCTTGATACAAATCTGCAGTCCGCCCTCCCACCCAAGGCTCCTCACGTGAGCGGAAACGCCGTGCTGCCGCGCCATAAACGGCATCGTCGAAAGCATGGCCATCAGCTCCACTGCTGCCATTGGCCTCCTGATTTAGATGAGAAGATGCAGAACATGCGAAGCTTCATTAGAGAAGCCAAAAAGGGCTGTATCGAAGTTGCCTTCAACGGCTCTCTCGGAAGTATTCCGCTAGATACGCAATTCAGCGTACCAGCCAAAGGCATCACAGCGATTTCTGGTCCCCCCGGGTGCGGCAAAACTACGCTCGCGCGCTGCATCGCTGGGGTCCAGCGCCTGCCGAATGGATTCTGTGCAATTGACGGGGAGATCTGGCAGGATGAGACTATATTTCGACCGCCTCATCTGCGTCACGTCGCATATGTATTTCGCTTACCGATTCTCTCTTCTCATTTGTCTGTCCGACGCATACTCTTATACAACGCGTCCAAATCGGAACCGACACTGATCGATTTTGATGGTGTGGTCGAATTGCTCGCCTTGGCGCCACTGCTCGAGCGTTTGCCATCACTTCTTTCCGGAGCGGAGCGACTGCGACTCGCTCTTGGCCGTGCGCTGCTTGGCCAGCCTCGGCTAGTCTTGCTTGACGATCCACTCATTGTGCTCGACCGCTCCGCCAAACGCGAGATCCTGCCCTTTCTCGAGCGCATGCGGCAAACGCTTCCATTGCCGATGATTTACTTCGGCCATGACATCGCTGATATCGAGCATTTTGCCGATCATCTCGTCATGATGAAGGATGGCGCCGTGACTACGGCCGGTCCGCTCAGTGTCCTTCAGAGTGATTCGGCGCTTGCCAAGCGCGGCGAAGCGGCAGTCTGTCTTGATACTACGGTCGGCGGCTATGACGGGCGCTATGGGCTGATCATGCTTCGCCTCAAAGCTGTGCGCTTTCTGATACCTGGAGTGCCGCTTACACCGGGAGCGCAGCTGCGGTTACGCATCGCTGCCGACGACGTCAGCATCGCGCGCGAGCCACGGCGAGCAAGCTCTATCCTCAATGTTTTTCCAGCACGCATAAAAGCCTCTCTGCCGCACGGCGAGGCTGAGGTCACCTTGGTTCTGACCCTTGAAACCGGCCGATCTGGCGTGCCGCTTTTGGCGCGCATCACACGCCGCTCCTTTGATGCGCTACGGCTTAGCAATGGAGGGGAAGTACTCGCGGAGGTCGCGCGCGCCGTTCCGCTTGGGCTGCCGAGCGGTTGCTTGCAACACCTGCCACATCCGCATGAGCACCTTCGACAGCTATGCTCCGATGCGAGAAGAACACCAACAAGATCCCGGCCGTGATCGACAGTCTACCTAAGATAATCCGAATAATGTTCCGGGTAGCTCTTTGCCTTAAAAACGATCTCGATCGGCTACTGACCGATCTGGCTCAGGACGTCGCGCACCAAAACGTACGCATCGGCAGCTGGTGCAGCGACAGTCGAGGCGAGCAAATGGCACGCAGATGATACTCGCAATCGATGTTGCCAGGGGAGAAAAGATCTCAATTTCGCAACCACCCGGCAGTAGAGCAATGTTCTGTCTTGATAAAAGCAGGCTTGCCGAGGCCGCAGCCCTCGGCCCGACCAGCTGCTTCTCGTTCTTTTGGCGAATTTGCTGATGGGGAGGCGATCGGTCCTATTGCGAAGCGCTCGTGAACTGCCGACTGGCGAGCCTCACCGCGGACTTGGCACGCTGCTGCCTTGATCGTGCCACGCGGCCGGGCCTTCAACCCGAGCTGCGGTTTTTTGGTTACAACGATACCGGCCGACATTAACGTGACAGTGGGGCCGCCGAGCAGGTCGGCTCCGCGATCGTCCATCGAACTCTTCGCCATTTCAGAAGCCACCTTAGCTACGGCGTCCGCTGCTGGCCACCTTGATGTCTTGCAAATGTACCGATTGTGGACCTTCAATGGCGAGACGTCGCGCGCGCTAAATAACGCAACCCGACATTAAGTCCATAGTCGGCTTTGCAGTGCCTGCTGGTCAAATGACAAGACCGCTACGGTTCAGGTCTGCCATCTTCCCGCCAAGCGCCTGACCAGCGCCCGTGTGCCGTCGAGCTCAAAGGCAGCGCGACCGTCGCTATTGCTCTGCTGACGTATAGCGGTGTTTTGCAGATTGGCCCCAACGCCTTGTGCGATCTTTGGTGATTTAGATGACCGTCAGCTTAGTGCTGATCGAGCCACCAAGCGCGCGAGCATGCCCGGATCCAAGCCGCTGGGCTGGCCTTGTTGCACCCATTCCGGACCTAAGAACGGGTGGCATATAGTTTGCTCCATCAGTGAGGTCACGATCTACAAAAAGCAAGTTTGTGAGGACAGCATGCTCGGAATTGGAAGTCAGTTGCCGTCATTCGACATCACAGGCGTGAAGCCCGGTTTTCATGCGCAGGAAGAAGAAGGGCAGAGCGCATTTCAGACGCTGACCGAAATGAGCTTTCCGGAAAAATGGAAGATTATCTTCTTTTACCCCAAGGACTTTACATTCGTCTGCCCGACAGAGATCGCCGAATTTGCCAGCCTTTCCAAGGAATTCGCTGACCGGGATGCGGTTGTACTGGGTGGTTCGACCGACAACGAGTTCTGCAAGCTTGCTTGGCGGCGTTCGCATGTCGACCTGCACAATCTACCAATCTGGCAGTTTGCCGATACAAAGGGAACGCTCGTCGATGGTCTTGGGGTGCGTTCACCCGAAGGGGTCGCCTATCGTTGCACCTTCATTGTTGACCCCCAAAACACGATCCAGCACGTTTATGCGACCAATCTCAGTGTGGGGCGCAGTCCTAAGGACACGCTCCGCGTTCTGGACGCGCTGCAAACCGGCGAGCTCTGTCCCTGCAACCGCGAAATCGGCGGCAAAACCTTGAAAGTTGCTTGAGGCAGCATGTCGTGGATCGAACAAATAAGGATTCCCGATTTCGCGAAGGATGTCCGGCTTAACTTGATCTCAGTGGTGTCCGATGAGACGTTTTCGCTGCAACGAAAATACGGGCTGCTGCTGGCGAGTGCGGCTGCCACCCGCAATGCAGCGCTGGTGGCCGCGCTGGAATCCGCGGCGTCCGCCGTGATGACCTCTGTGGAGATCGCCGCAGCGAAGGCCGCCGCCACTGTGGAAGCAATGAACAACGTCTACTACCGCTTCGCTCACCTCGTTTCCGACCCGGAATACAAGACGATGCCGCCACGGCTACGTATGGACGTGATCGGCAATCACGGGGTGGACAAGACAGATTTCGAGCTGTGGTCGCTTGCTGTCTCCGTCATAAATGGTTGCGGCGTCTGCATTGATGCCCATGAGAAGACACTGAGGGCCGCGGGCGTCTCTTCCAAAGCGATACACACCGCCGTGCGCTTTGCTGCGATCACGCAGTCAGTGACGATCGCTATCGAGGCCGCTGGGCCCGCCCCCGCTCAGGCGAGAGGGTGATCTCTACTCTGCCATTCGATCAACGCAGTTGGGGCGCCACGCAGTGGCGCCACAACAAGGCCTTTGCGGCTCTCGAACGATCGTCACGGCGGGGCACGTCGGCAAGTCATGTTGCGCAGCGTCCCTATGAAGAGCGTCGTGGTCGAATTCCCGCCGTCCCGCAAATGACACGCGATGCGCCACGGATAGGATGACTTCGCATCGCCTAGCCTCGGTCGCCGATGGCCGTTCGTTCACAATCACCCAAACTTGAACAGCACACCATACCCGCCGCGCGGATGGCTCCATTGGATGTCGCCGGTCGGCTCAGCGATAACCCGACAGGTACCGCACTCGATGCAGCCGTCAACCGCTACCTCGACTTGGCCGCTGTCGGTGAGTTCGTAGCACCGCGCGGGGCAGACTTTCAAAAGTGCAAGTAGCTGCGGCGATGGCGTTGTGTGCGCACGGACCTTGACGTGAGGGTTTCCGACGTCGACAAGATAGCGGTTGTAATACAGCTTGTCTTCGACGCGCACCGCGGGTTCGGAACTCATGCTTTGGCCTTCCATTGTTGGACTTCACACTGTTGCGGTCAGCGCCAGGCCCGCGCAAGACGACAAGCATCGCCGAACAGACCTGACCATGACCGCGCCTTGACAAAGGATTTCAGGCTCGCTTTCTCCTTTTCAGCCTTGGGCGTACCATCGACGCGCACAAAGTTCTGCATCGCCTTGGAGATGAGCTGCGGATAGGTGAGAAAGAAGTTCTGGGAGTGAGTATGCATTAGGGGCGGCAAATCCTTGTACTTCCTCAGATCTTTGATGACGAACGAATCGTCCAGCATCTTCTTGTAAATTGACAGATTTGTTGCACTCATCGGTTCGCCGCGTGATTTGACCAGACCTATCGCTTCCGCGGCGATACGGCCGGAGGTCATCGCGAGATTGGATCCCTCACGATGAATGGCATTGTTGAGCTGGGCCGCATCGCCCACTACGACCCATCCTTCCCCAAAAAGCTGCGGGATTGACTTGTAACCGCCTTCGGGAATGAGATGCGCCGAATATTCCTTGACTTCGGACCCTGCTATCAGGGGCGCCACAGAGGGATGCCTCTTGAATTGATCGAGCAGTCCGTACGGCGTTTGGCCGGTGTGCTGGAAGTCGCCGACGAGACAACCGATGCCGAGCGAAATACACTCTTTATTGGCGTAGATGAAACCCATCCCGGTCATGCCACGAGAAATGGTGCCGGCCGCCTCGATCACAACGCCTTCATCGCCCCTGAGATTGAAGCGCGCCTCGATAGTCTCGCGAGGCAGGAAATGCATTTCCTTAACCGCGAGCGCAACGTTCTCGGCTGTCGGGCGCGCGCGTAGGCCTGCACGCGTGCCGAGCAGGCCATTGACCCCTTCGGCCAGGACCACGACGTCGGCATGTATTTCCCCGTCTCTGCGATCTGTACGGACACCGACGATCCTTTCACGATCGTCCCGTACAAGCTCGGTGACGGTGGTCTCGCACAGCACGATCGCACCAGCTTCACGCACCTTGGAAGAAAACCATTTGTCAAACTGAGCGCGTATGATCGTATAGCGGTTCGGCCGCTCCTCGTTGAAGTCCTCCGAACGGTAGTGCATGCCGACATGGGAGCGGTCGTCCATCATCCAGAACCGCTGTTCGATCAGGTGGCGTTCGAGCGGCGCCTCCTCTCGAAACTCGGGGATCAGCTTTTCCATCATGTCGGCATATAGGATGGCGCCCTGCACATTCTTCGATCCGGGATATTCGCCCCGCTCGAGCTGCAGCACCTTCATGCCGCGCTTGGCCATCGTCAATGCCGCCGCGTTCCCGGCCATACCGGCTCCGACTACGATCGCATCGAATTTCTCTTCAATCATGCTCATCTCCTCTAGACCGCGATCCGGGCGCGCGCTTCTGGCAAAAGCCGCGCGCGGAATGCAGCCGTCAGCGTCGGTAGCAATTGAATGGCATCACTGACGATCGCGAGATGGGCGAAGTCGAAGATCGGAGCGTTCTTGTCAGTATTGACGGCGACAATCAGATCCGCGCCCTCGACGCCAACCCGGTGCTGGATCGCACCGGAAATGCCGGCGGCAATATAGAGCTTCGGCCGGATGGTTTTGCCTGTCTGGCCGATTTGCCGGTCAGACGTAACCCACCCTTTTTGCACGAGAGGACGCGAGCAGCCATATTCAGCTCCAAGCAGAGTTGCGAGCTCGCGCACCAACCGGAAGTTCTCAGGCGATCCTAGTCCTAGGCCGCCCGCAACCACGACATCGGCATAGGCTAGATTGGACGTTTGTGCATCGCGGTCGGGCAGGAATGACAATACTTTTGTGACAATATCCTCTTCGAAAAGGCCGAGCGGATGAACGACGATACGAGCGGCATCGCGGTCGACACGCTCAGGCATCGGCATGACCCGCGGGCGGACGGTGGCCATCTGCGGACGATAATTCAGGGTGTAGATCGTGCAGAGCAGTGAGCCACCAAAGGTCGGACGCGTCGCCGCAAGCGACCCATCGGCGTCCACGTGCAGCGCGGTGCAGTCGGCAGTAAGCCCCGTCGACAGGGTCGTCGCCACGGAACCTGCCAGATCGCGACCGAGCGTCGTCGCACCCAACAGCAGGATCTCGGGCTTGTAGGTGTTGACGAGTTCGGTTAGCGCCTTGGTGTAGGATTCGTTACGGTAATCCGATAAAACATTGTCGCTCACGAGATAGGCCAGATCGGCGCCATAGCAAAAGGCTTCAAGCGCGGCGTTACGTGTGTGCTGCCCTTCCGGACCGATAACCACAGCGGCAAGATTCACTTTTAGCCTGTCGGCAAGGCCGCGCCCTGCACCCATAAGCTCCCAGGAAACGGGATGCACTTGACCACGCTCAAGCTCGACGAAGACCCAGACGTGCTTGTACGACTTAAAGCGCTCCGGCAGCTCTTTTTTGGCTGCTGCGCGGCCGGCGGCCGCTGGCATGGCCGTTCTGCTGACGTTGCTCATACTTTCAAATTCCTCCTCAACGATAGGGGCGCCGGCGCCACGGGTTGCTTGTTCACTTCGTCAACTGAAGATCACTTTCGGTTAGCAAGTGGCTGGCTGCTCTGCCCCGCCTGCGTGCTTGGACCGGCCGGACAACAATACACGTCGTCGCAAAGAAGCACCCGTCCGACTGATTTTGGAGGGCTCTGCCAAACCGAACCGTTACTCGCCGGGTTCGACGAGCGCCACCGCGGCTCGGCAAGGCGCCGTGGTGATTCTAACCGATAGCTTCGATACCTGAGTTGGCGAGTTCGTACGCTGCGCAGTACCTGCGACCCAGTTCGGCCCAACGACTCCAGATCGGCGGCGAAAACGAGGGCGATCCTGGCAACACTCCTGTCACGCAATCCATCCCGCCCCTCAAACGAAAGCATTCCGTATGGGCCGAAGCTGGCGCTGTTCGTGGCACAGTTCCCATCCGCCAAGAGATGGGCACCGATCTGAGCGGGATCGGGGACCGCTTTGATGCAGATGTTGTTATGCATACCGACTGCAGGAGTAACGCGAAGCGACGACTTACCATTGACCAGCATCTGACCGACGCTGCAGAGCTCTGATCGAGTCAAAACCCGTATCCAAGGAAGCTAACGCGACTATGGGGCTCGGAATGGTAGCGCAGATCTCAGCATGTCGTAAAAGCAGCATCATAGGTCCTCCTTCAAACTCATGCGGTCGACTGCCATCTGTCGGCTTCGATGGCAGGACAACAGCAAGTGTCGTACCAGTTGCAAAGACCATTGAAAGCCAGTCGAAAGTAATGTCCTGCGACACAATTCAACGAACGGCTGATACCTTTGACGCGAGCAATCCAGACATGGGTCGGGAATACGACAACCGCCGCTCCGGTCATTGCTTCAGATAGTTGAGCACGAAAGAGAAGGCCCAATATCGGATCGCCTCGACGCCGGTCGGTCGCAATTCGCTTACAGCGTCACTCCAACTCGCTCAACGGGACAAAGGCCGCGGCCTTCTTAGGGTCTGCGACGGCATCCTTCAAAACCTTGAACACTCGCTGATCGATCGGTGACGATGTCACGAAATCTGCATAGGCTTGCTCCAGTATCGCCTTGCACCTAGCTCTGATTTCCGGCTCTTCGGCGCCAGTAAATTGCTCTTCAGCAAAATATTGTCCCATGCGCTTTAAGATGTGAAGGCGCGCGACATTCACGATTTTGGCGTCGTAATCGACGCCAAGCAGCGAGAAAAACTCCTCTGCCGACGAGGCCTTGCTGAGCCGATCCAGGATACCGGCTGGCATGGATGAGCTGATCATCGAAAATTTCTCCTTCGGATTTGCAGTCGCCATCAGTCTGATGAGAAAATCGACCTCGGCGCGGGAGGAGTCCTCACCACCGATGGCGACCTCAAGTCCGCGCTCACGGGCGTAGCCTACCAATCGCTTCACCCGTTCTAGCGCCAGGCCGCGATGACCACCTAGCTTGGCCGCAATCTGGACATCGGAGGTCGGGATCGACACATTAATCATGGGCACCTTTCCTTCGATCGCCGCGTCGACATCAGATTCCCGCATCCGGCACCAGCCTATGGTGGTCACCGGAAGATCTGCTTCGACAATGGCGCGGATGGCGGCGATCTCCTCGTTGCCCATCGCCGGCGTCCCCGCCTCGATCTCCGTGATTCCGGCAGGCACCAGCGCCTGCGCGGTAGCCAGCTTTTCCTCTGTGGTGAACGCAACGCCAGGTGCCTGCTCGCCGTCGCGAAAATGTCGTGTCGTTGAGCACGGTCGGCTTGGCGCGCACCTGGTCGGGCCGAAACGATTTGGCGGGGGTGCTGGCGGCGCTCACGCGAGAGCTCCTCATTATTTGACCTACCTACGATTCAGCAAACAGCATGCCGGCCTGCCGTACCGGCCAACCCATTGATGACCCTACCGCTTCCGCCCTCGACCTTCTTGAGCAAATGAATTGTCGCAAATGCGACAGGTCATGAAGCGGACGCCTTGCCTGTTGTTACGTCGAGTTCGAACGTTAGCAATTGCGGCTCGCCAGGATGTGAGAATTGTCGCCGAGACTTGGGGGCCGCCGCGGCATTGAACACATGTTCACTCGCTCACATGGAACCGGCGCCAACCGTGCGCTCAACGTCCCGCGCGGCTTACCAAATCCGGCGAGGCTTTCTCGGATGACTGGGCGATAGCGGACCTTTGCGGCGGTTCAGATGGCCAGTCGCCGGCAACCACCGGCCGAGCCGCCTACAACAGAAAATCGCGCCGGCGCACGGCCATCCGGCTCTCACCGCTTTCTTCACCGAAGCAGATGTTGAAGTCGTTACATTGATTGCACACGGGTGTTGTGCACATCACGAGACCTTCACTCTCACAAATCATGCGGTAGAAGAAGCGCTTCCAGCGCATATTGTTGAAATTGCGCGCGGCGAGCGGCGCGAAATGACGGCTCAGCAGCCGCGAGAGTTCGCCACGATTGCGCAAGCCGAGAGCTTCCCACAGATGGTCCGGTTCTATCGCGCGACGCGCGATCATCGAAGCCAGCCAGCGGCCGATATCCCCTTCCGTCGATCGTTGCTTGATCAAGAGATCGCGCAGCATTGCGATCTCGTCGTCCTCTTCGCAGTTGAAAGCCGAAAGCTGCTTCGCGAGCTTGATCTCAAGCGTGGGAAAGTACTGCTCCAGCAAGGCCACCAGTTCAAGGCCGGACAGGCCAGCCTTCTCGGGAAGGGAGCCACCATCCATTGTGGCAGCCGCCAGTATAGACGCCACGACATGGCGATCGAATTTGCTGTCAATGGTAATATCGGCATCTGCAGGATGCACACCGGTGAGCATGCGGTAGGTTGCAATTCCCCTATGCATCTGGCTGTTGATATCAACGGCACAAGCAGCCAGCGACGGAAGCAAGTGCGCGTCAGACATAATTTTGCGGGTCTCCAAAATGGTCAGGTTTGCGCGCCGCAACCTGGTTTTGATCAGGGTCGCTCGTCAGAATGCCGGCCTCCCGGGATGGGCGTCGAGGAGACCGGCATCCGTCGCGCGCCTTTACGAGGCCGCGAGTTCGGCGGCGGTCTTGCCGATGATGGATTCGTCCACCGGCTTCATAATGCCGTGCTCCATCAGCATGTCCTCGAGCTCGTCCATGGAGATCGGGGTGGGGATGATGCCCTTGCCGCCATTATTGTGAACCTTGGTTGCAAGATTGCGATAGTGATCAGCCTGCTTGGAATCGGGTGCATATTCGAGAACCGTCATCCTGCGTAATTCTGCATGCTGCACCACGTTGTCGCGCGGCACGAAGTAGATCAGCTGAGTGCCTAGCTTCTTGGCTAACGCTTCCGCTAGCTCCAGCTCCTTGTCAGTCTGCCGCTCGTTGCAGATCAGACCGCCCAGCCGCACGCCGCCAGAGTTCGCGTATTTTAGGATGCCCTTGGAGATGTTGTTCGCGGCATACATCGCCATCATTTCACCGGACATCACGATGTAGATTTCCTGCGCCTTATTCTCGCGGATTGGCATCGCAAAGCCGCCGCAAACAACGTCGCCAAGCACGTCGTACGAGACATAGTCGATGTTCTCGTAAGCGCCGTTCTCTTCCAGAAAATTGATCGAGGTGATGACACCGCGGCCGGCACAGCCGACACCTGGCTCAGGACCACCGGACTCCACGCAACGAATGTCCTTGTAGCCGACCTTCATGACGTCTTCCAGTTCTAGGTCCTCCACGCTGCCGGCGCTCGCGGCAAGGCTCAAAATCGTGTCCTGCGCCTTGGCGTGCAGAATCAGGCGGGTCGAATCTGCCTTCGGATCGCATCCTACAATCAGGATTTTCTGACCCATCTCGGCTAACGCCGCCAGCGTGTTCTGCGAAGTGGTGGACTTGCCGATTCCGCCTTTGCCGTAGAACGCGATTTGTCTCAGTGAAGACATGTTGCTCTCCATCAACCGATTTGCCAAACGTTGCGCGCTTCTTGTGCGAGCTTGGTTCTCTCACAGAAGCGGGGGCACACGGGTTCAAGGGAAGGAGCGCATCGCTCGCCTTGGGCGTCGGCGTGCACTCAGCCCTCACTCAGTGTTGCTGCAGCTCATTAGCAACAGCCGTGCCAGCGCCTGAACCACACATTAAACTTCTGATTACACATAAAAAAGCCAACCAGCCGGCGTGTGATCGTTGGCTGTTGCGGATGTGACGGGTTCTGCGGCCTGTCGGAAAACAAACAAAAAACCACAAACATCAACGACAAAAGCCGGCATCACGGGATCTATTCCGATCTCTCCAATTGTGGAACGGAGCTTGCTGTTCCTCTCGCAACCCGAGCGATTTCGGGAGAATGAATATGCCGGACGGGCTCGAAACCTGGCGGACCAGCGGCGAGTGTTGCAAATGCGGAATGGCGCTTGGTGCGCAGATATCGGGGTTGACCGAAGAACTTCAACTGGGCTCGCGGGGAGCCGCAGCGGCCTGCCACTTGGTCAGCTCAGCACCCCTACATAGGTCGGCCATGGCGACAATCATCGTCTATCAGAAACCCGGCTGCGCAAATAACGCGCGCCAGATTCAAGCGCTCAAGACCGCCGGCCATGACGTGGTCGTGAAAGATATCTTGAAGCAGCCATGGCATGCGGACGAACTGCGCGGCTTCTTTCGCAATATGCCCGTTAACTCCTGGTTCAACCGAGCCGCGCCCCGTATCAAGTCAGGCGAAGTCAATCCCGATGCTCTCGACGCGGCAAGCGCACTCGCATTGATGGTAGGGGATCCGCTCCTGATACGACGACCGCTGATCGACATAGACGGGGCACGAAGTGCCGGACTCGATCGTGAGCCAGCGCTGTCGCTGCTTGGCGGCAAGACGCAAGATGATCTCGAGGTATGCTTGCACGAAGGACACTGCACGCCGTGCCGGCAGGCGTGAAGACGCTGAGCGTCCCTGCCAGCGAACAAGCAAGGCAACAATGTGTTTTTTCACTTCGGGCTTGCTTCACACGAAGTAACCGCGGGAACCTCCGCCAAGACGGCGCGCGAGTGATTGCTCGTAGCGCGGCATCGCCGGTATTGCACTGGAGTGCCGCGCTCGCCGCTTTGTAACGTGTGAGAGACGTAGCCGCATTCTGTAACCTTTATCACGCGCGACCTCCGCGGCCTGCCTTGACTCGGAGCGCCAACGCCGCGAAGCAGATTCGTCAGTTCAAACTGACTACTGGATTATTACGATCAAAACAGAACATGTTTCGTGGCCGTGATCCTAATGCAACTTAGCGGGACAATTGTGCTAACGTTCGCTTTGTTTTTGATCGGTATCAAATACTACTCCGTTCATCATGTGTGACAGAGATCTCGCGCGGCTGCTCGCGCGAGTTTTGGAATGGAGACTTAGATGAGAGTACTAGCAGTTCTGACGAGGGCATCGGTCCTCGCGCTTGCGAGCTCGTTGGCTAGCAATTCGGTCCAAGGTGCGGATCTGGGCCCGGCACCGGTCTACTATAAAGCGCCTCCAACTGTGGTCTCCAGTCCCTGGATGATCCGCCTGCGCGTGCTCGGCGTTCTTCCGGATACCGCAGGTAGCTCAGTCAACGTTGCTGGAACGCCATCGCTGTCGTCACCGAGTTCAGGGCTTTCGCTCAGCGAGCGAGCCATACCAGAGCTCGATA
The DNA here is from genome assembly GCF_028128855.1 of Bradyrhizobium sp. CCBAU 11430. Lineage (NCBI taxonomy): Bacteria > Pseudomonadati > Pseudomonadota > Alphaproteobacteria > Hyphomicrobiales > Nitrobacteraceae > Bradyrhizobium > Bradyrhizobium sp. CCBAU 11430. The sequence goes on along the minus strand of NZ_LBJV01000006.1, from coordinate 159,067 downwards.
TCACCTACTTCTTCACAGAAAACGTAGCCGCTGAACTTATTCTCGGCGCGACTCGCCATCACATCAGCGGCAATGGCGCACTCACGGGGCTCGATATCGGCACCGCCTGGCTATTGCCGCCAACACTAACCCTTCAGTATCACTTCACCGATTTCGGCCCGATAAAGCCGTATATCGGCGCGGGCATCAACTACACTGCATTCTTCAACCAATCGGCAGCCAATTTGTCGTTCGGCGGTCTTACCGTCACGGATCTACACATCAGAAACCAATTCGGCGCGGCGGTCCAATTCGGCTTCGATTATATGCTTGACCGTCACTGGGGCCTCAACCTGGACGTGAAGAAGCTGTGGCTGCGGCCGGAGTACTCCGCGACCGTAAACGATGCGGTTGCCGTCACCGGGCGCGCCAATATCGACCCATGGCTCGTCAGCGGCGGCGTCGCTTACAGGTTCTGAGGGCGAGAACAGGGTCAAGGAGACTCCGTTATCGACTCGGACGCTACGAGCGCGTGAAGCGCGTCTCCTACCCTCACCGTGTGCAGTGGGAAGCTAGCTGACACGTCCTCGCCGCGTCAGCTGGCCAGAGGTAGACAATCATTACCAGCATTGCTCTCGCTGTGAGCTACGAATCGGGCGGCACGTAAGTGACGATACGAACAGATGGGCGCGTTATAATTCTATTACTGCGTGGGCGCGCGTTGCAAAGGACAAACTTTGCCTATTTGGCCTCAGAAGAGGGGATGCGCCGCGCACATGTCAATGACCTCGGGTTGGACGGTCAACCTCAGACGATCCGAGCTCCGAGCGGCCGAGCAGCTCCTGGACGAGCACGCCGTCCATGCTTGCGGGTCCGGTCAAGTGGTCGCCAGGACGCCTCTAACTTCGCTTGAGCACCATCACAAGGCGGTCGACACGTTTGCCCTGCTTGAGATGGGATTTGACGATCTCGTCAACGTCCTCAGGCGTGGTCACGCGGTACCAGATTCCGCCGGGATAGACTACCAGCAAGGGACCAGAGTTACAAAACCCAAGGCAGCCCGCCATCGTGAAACCGATATCGTTGAGGCCTTGCGCTTCGATCGCCTTGCCCATTCGATCCCACAGGGTTTGCGCGCCTGAGGCGCCGCAACTGCCATGCGGATGTCCTGATGGACGCTGCGTGTTGCAGGCAAAGACATGATGCCGATACAGCTGCGGAAGCTCCATTTCTTCTTCTGAGTTCATGCGCCTATCCTCTGTTGATGCTGAAGAAACGGGGTGCGAGCACGTAATGCCCAGTAGTCTCTTACGATTGAACGCACCATAATTCCCAGTCGCGCTTGCGGAACAGGCGCGATGAGCCGGCGCCATAGTGGTTGTCGTCGCCAAAGAAGCTCGATAGGACCTGCGCGTACCGGCGCCGCCTATTGATCAATTTCAAGCTCGCTCCTGTCATGTCGATCTGTTTATCCACCCGTCGCTTATTCTCGATCCAAGTCAACTAAGTATCACATCAGTGTGCAACGTTCACTTCTGCAACGATCCTTTGCTTTGGGCAGCGCGCCTCGCAAGTATTGCCGAAGTAAGCGATCTGTCGTTGTCTTCTCGCTTCTATCAGCGGTCCCCAACCGGCTAACAGCCCCACGGCTTCTTTCAGGTCAATGGCATCGGCCGGAAAGACGCCCAAACCCTCTGACCTATTCGCTCATCAGGTCCCGCCGGTTTGCTGTTCGCTCATCTCGGCCTCGCAGTTTCCTGCCTGAAGACATCGACCGCAGTCCGACTCAGCCGAAAAACCCCGCGGCCACGAGTGAGCGGCCGATAAGCCGAGCTGGCCCGGGTGTTGAGGACATCAAACCATTGGTCGGGCGTAAGCCTGGCCGGACGCTCGCTGATTTGTATCACCCTCCCGTTCGGGGCGAAGCGGACGTGGATGACGATTTCTTGCGAGTTCATACGATCCCTATTTGGTAACACTCACGATCACGGGCCGAAGAGACCAACGATCTCGATGATAGCGTGCTTGCCCTGGGGCACTCGGCGCAGGCCTCAAGGCGAGCCTTTGACGCCGATACTGGTTATGATTGAGCAGGCCTTCTCCGCCCTCGCCTGGAACATTTTTCTTCCCCCTTTCCTGAACGAGTACATGCCGCCGGTGGCATTCCAGCGCGGGTCACGATGTATAAAGCACGTATCCCGCCTGCTCATCTTGCGATAACAGGTGTGCGCTCATCCAGCTGACACTCCGCAAATTCAGTGCTCACCGCACAACGTTCCTTTCGCGCCAACGGGACGCTAGTCGGTCGCTTTGGGTCGGCCGTAATCTGCGATCCGATCGATCGAGCATATGAAGATCGAGACGATGAAATTGTCGGAACGGCTGATTTGATCGTCTGACGCATCGCAGCGGCCCAATAAATCTGCGGCAACTGGCACCGGGCTCAAGCCAGCGCCATCCGCAGCAAGCTGGTCGTTCGATTTCGATCAATTCTTTCGCAGTGCGCGCCATCGTGGCTTCTTTTCAACTAAAAGGCTGGCCCCTTATTGCCAGAACAGGCGCTCAGGATCCGCGTTCAATTCGTCGATTGCAGAAGGCAAACGGAGGTAAAGGCTGTAAAATTCCCAGACTCCCTGGGCATGATTCTTGCGAAAAAGCTTCCAGATCCCGCTCACGGTATCATAAAGAATTAGGGCGACATCGATGAGAGCGCCATCCGTGTCGATGTTGCGCGAGCAACAAGGGCTCTCGACGAGGTAGCCCCCTCTCACCGGCCCCACTTTCGGCGAGACGTAAAGATAGCGCTTGCGCGCGCTCAAGCCGCGCTCAATTCGTTTGCGATCGAGCTCGTTTGGGTGAGGCAGCAACCCCGTCTTTGCTTTCCTCATCAGCGCGGCATTCATGGCGAAAGCCTCCTTCAAAGCACTGCTATTTCTTCTTCAAGACAGCCGATCAGTAGCGCCTCACCAAAATCGACAATATAGACCGGCACGTTCGCTTCGGTGTGGATAGCGACCTTGATGATTTCGCCGGTCGCTCCGGCGGTGAGCAACACTCCCTCGGGCTCCGCGTTCGGAAATGAGCTATCGTTGGTGAGGTCGACTGCGGCTTTGACTCGCTGGCCCCGTCGATATTTCGGAACGGCTTGCTGAGTCATGACTCCTCCGGCAACGGCAGATCATCGATCTCCTCGCAGGTTTCCACCGGCTCTAGTTCCTTGCGTTTCATGCCAACCCGGTGGCCGCTGTCCAGAAATGCCACACCGTAGATGTAGAATTGCTGCAAGAAAGTGCCGATCGAGACGACGTAACCCACCTCCCCCTTCTTGACTAAGACGTCACCAATCTCCTTGCCGGGATAGGTGCCATCGTTTCGGATGGTGCGATTGGCTCGGAGCTTTTGGCCAAAGCTGAAGACGGGTGGGTCGCTGAGCTCGACGATGTCGCTGTCACGAACAATGCTGCTCATATACCCCTCCTCATGCGCCGCTCCCTCTTCAGATGCAGAGAAGCCGCCTAGCCTACGCGGGCAACACTCTGCATCATTTCGTGCCCACCCGCCGGATCGTCAATCGCATCGACGATGGGAGGGCTGCCTCGGAGGGCGCTCTCGTACCACGAAGCGCCCTCGCACCGCTGAGATGCCGCCAGGCCGTGCTGCCGACCCAGCAGCACCACCGCAGGACAATGCAGAGCGGTTGCCGTCCCGAAGGGCGCGAACCCGGCGCCTGCGACGAGGGCGACGGATTCAGCACCAGGTCTTACCTTGCCGCTCATGAGACCTCACGCTTTACTCTGGCGCTTGATAGCGAGGCAAGGACCTGTCAACCACGCAGGTATTGTCGACCGGACAGGCGGCTGCACATTGCGGCTCGTCAAAATGGCCAACGCATTCGGTGCATTTCGCCGCTTCAATGACAAAGTTCCCCTCCTTCTCCGATATAGCAACGTTCGGGCATAAGGGTTCGCAGGCTGAGCAGCCCGTGCACTGCGAGGCGATGATTTTGAACGGCACATATTCCCCCTTACGCCGCAGAGATCCGAGCTCCTTGCGGAATCGCGGCGTCGCCGCGCTCTACATGCTGGACTTCCCCACGCCTCACCTTGTCGAGATATGACCTAAACCAAGTGATCGCCGACTTCTCAATGAACTCATAGGCGAATTGATCGACCGGCTCGATGCCCGCCTTGATCAAATTGCTTTTCGGGCCGCCGCCAATCTTGGCCACGAAAACCGCATGGCAGTCACGGATGCCGCGCACGATGGTGGAAAGTCTATCTTCCTCGCCATAACCGCCCTGGCAGTAAACCTCCACACGGCGTCGGCCAACGAATTTGGCGCCTGATGTAGAGAGCTCGTACATTTGGAATTCTTTTGCGTGCCCAAAGTGCTCGTTGATCAACCCAGAGCCCTTGGTTGCAACCGCCACCAGAAGAGTGATCGCGCTGATCTCTCCGGAAAACTTCTCAAGCTCCTTTTGGCACGCCTCGGCTTTGGCGACGCGCTCATTCTCTACTCTTTGCTGATAAGCCTTGCGCATCCCTAAGTCATACTGGACGTCCATTTTCATCACCTGATCAGTGGTGAACTCTGGGCCTCGATCGTCCCCGAGTAGACCAACCGCGTCGGCGCGGCACTGGCGACAATGCCGCATCATGTTTATCCGCCCTTCACAAGCATCTTGCAGCGCTTTCAGTTCTTGCGCGGTCGGGCCGCGCTGACCGCTGAGGCCAAATGCTGTGCCATGCTCGGGTGCGGAGATCAGCGGCATGATATTGTGAAGGAAGGCACCGCGCGACGTGACCGCCTTGTTGACCTCGACCAAGTGGTCATCATTGATGTTGGGAATCATCACCGAGTTTATCTTGCACAAAATACCCCGTTCGCTAAGCATCTCGAGGCCTTGCAGCTGGCGATCAGTGAGTATCTTTGCCGCCTCAATGCCCGTGTATCGCTTGTGGTTGAAGAAGATCCACGGGTAAATCTTGGCTCCAATTTCGGGATCAACCATGTTTATGGTGATGGTGACGTGGTCGACCTTGGACCTGACGATGGTATCAACATAGTCCGGCAGTGCGAGTCCGTTGGTTGACAGACAAAGCTTGATGTCGGGAGCCGCCTTTGACACCAGCTCGAACGTTTCGAACGTCTTTGCTGGATTGGCCAGAGCATCGCCCGGTCCAGCGATGCCAAGCACTGTCATCTGAGGGATGGTGGTCGCGACCGCGAGCACTTTTCTGACCGCCTGCTCAGGGGTGAGCTTCTCGCTCACCACGCCCGGACGCGATTCATTGGCGCAGTCGTATTTTCGGTTGCAGTAATTGCACTGGATGTTGCAGGCAGGCGCGACCGCGACATGCATGCGAGCGTAATGATGGTGCGCGTCTACGCTATAGCAGGGATGGTCTTTAACCTTTTCCCAGATTTCGGTTGGCAGATCGCCTTGGCCGGCCTTCGAGCCGCAGCTCGCCTGCCCGGTCTTGGCCGAAGCGCAGCAGCCCTTATGATCGGTGGTGGGCTGCATAATCTTGCCGTGATTTACTGCAGCTTTGACATATGTTCCGCGTCCGACGACCGCGTTCATTCGCTTTTCCCTGGAGACATCGTCGCTCTCCCAGGACCATCCGTGAGCGAGCCTCATAAAGCTGGGTAGCAACTTGCATGCCATGGCCAGAATGATGCAATCGCAGCAGCAGGCCATCGAGTTAGTGCTACGTTAGCACTGGCGCATGCAACAACAGCCATGATGAGCTTGTTAGCAAAACGACAGATACGTCGCTATTCTCACCCAGAGCGCTATGCCTTGCGCATTCATTCTCGCGCTAAGCTCCCCCGAACGCCGCTCCATCTAACGCGTTTGCCGCGTTGCGGCTCTCGCAAGCCCGTTACACGCGGGGGGATCCGGGCTCGACAAGGCCAGTAGTGGCTACCACGGATCCTGCTGGACGCCCAACGACGGGGCGCAGGATGGAGTGTAACCGCCTCGGCTCAACTGAGCGAGCGATTGTCTGCGTCGTCAATTCCGTTGCGACGGCGCTATGTTTGCTAATTTCGATATGCTGGGTCGCCGCTGACCGTATTGCCCCTAACTTCCCGCGGCGGCGCAAACTTGCTGGCGAAGAAGCCGAGCATTCGGTCTGGCGTGGTCGGCAGAACGGGTCTCCGCCATTCAGCGTGGCCAGGACGATATGGAACGATGCTCGGGGCCCTCAAACCACGAGAGCGCCCCACGCGGCCGCCGCAACGACAAAGTCGATCTGCGGCAGTGTCTTCACGGATTGTGCCCGGTCTCGTCCCGCTTTTTCACATTGATTGTGATCGGCAATCGGGTGTCGCTCGCCATCTCAGGCAAATCGAACACCCAGCCATTAGCCACTTTGATCCAGCCGCCCCATAGAGTCTCGTACTCGGATTCCACGATTTTCTCTTCGAGATCCTTTTTTGGCACGTAGATGGACAGGCCCTCCGGAGACCGGCGGATCATGATCTTCACGAGGTCTACTCCCTAACAGTGGCGCCGGAGATGGCTCGCATGCGAGCCACAACGTCGGACACAGCGCACACGGCCTCATCGACCTCCGCCAACGAGGTCTCACGCGACAGAGAAAAGCGCACGGCGCCGTGCATCCGCCACGTCGGCACCTGCATAGCACACAGAACATGCGATGGCTGCATTGAACCGGAGTTGCAGGCTGATCCGAGCGACACGGCTATGCCCGCCCGATCGAGATGGTGGGCGATGGCTTCGCCTTCGAGGTGGTCGAAGGCAATATTGGCCGTGTTCGCCAACCGATTGCTGACGTCACCGAGCACAACGCACTCCCCATTGCGCAAAACTCCACGTTCAAGGCGGTCGCGCAAAGCGCCAATGCGAACGCGCTCGGGTTCAAGCCGCTCCGCCGCAAGCCCGGCAGCCTTTCCCAGGCCGACGATCGCGGGAACATTCTCGGTCCCGCCGCGGCGCCCTCGTTCCTGTGATCCGCCGCAGATTAGCGGCCGGAATTTAGTCCCTTTGCGCAAATATAATGCGCCGACCCCCTTGGGGCCGTGCAGTTTGTGCGCGGACAGCGACAGCATGTCGATCGCGCTTTCCTTTAGGTTCAAACGCACCTTCCCAATTGCCTGGACCGCATCTGTGTGAAACAGCGCGCCCGCCTCACGCGTCAATCCTGCCAGACACTCCACAGGAAACAACGTTCCGGTCTCGTTATTGGCCCACATCACGGAGGCAACGGCTGTGCGTGGCCCAAGCGCGCAGCGAAACGCCTCGATATCGAGCCTGCCGCAAGCGTCTACGGGTACTATGTGCGTCTTGACTCCCCTTGTCGCCAATTGCTGAGTTAGCGCAAGTACAGCGGAGTGCTCAACCGAAGTAGTGACAATTTCGTCTCGATCTTCCTGCGTCGCCAGAGCAGAGAGGATGGCGGCATTATTGGCTTCGGTCCCTCCCGAGGTGAAGACGATTTCATGATCGTATGTGTTACCTAACAGGTCCCTCAGGCTTCGCCGGGCCTGCCTCACAGCAACTGCGACGTCGTTGCCGAAGGCATGCCTGGATGAGGCATTGCCGAAATTCTCAGTGAAGAACGGCAACATCGCTTGCACGACGGACGGATCAGTCCGTGTCGTTGCATTGTTATCGAGGTAAATCGGCGCTCGATCTTCGCTCAATCCACTGCCCCATCAGTACCAGAAACGAGGATTAGCTGACCAAATCCGCGGATTTTACCCACGAGCCACGTGCGTACGTCCCACGCTCGCCCTCGAACGCTTACACGACGTACAGGCACCGGCCAGCCTAGCCATAAACAGACTGCCATCGATGCCGATCAGCTGCCAGCCGCCACCGTGGAGTTGTAGAATGAGGCATGAAAAGTTCGAGCGCGTCGCGAATGCGACGCTCCCGCTTTGTCGTAGTGGACGACGATTGCCTCAGTTGTTTTGGCTCGGCCGGCGCGCTTCGATGTTTTCTTCTCATCACCTGAACAATGTTTTTCATCAACAGAACGATTTCCCGCAGGAGCAGTTTGCGGTGGCGTTCGGGTTGTGAAAGGTGAATCCAGAGCCCTCCAGCGCCACGACGAAATCGATGGTCGTACCGACTAGATGATCGCAGCTCTTGCTATCGACGAACACCTTCAGCCCATCGCATTCGATCACGGTGTCGTCAGGCTTCGGTTCCTCGGCCAGACCCATCTTGTATTTGAAGCCACTGCAGCCGCCTGCTTCAATCATGACGCGCAGACCGCCGGACGGGCGCGTGGACGATGATATCGCACTCTTGATCGCATTCACTGCGCTATCGGTCAGGTTGATCACGTCTTTCCCTCATCAGCTTGAACGTAGCTAAGAGCAAGCCACGTGCCAGCGCGCAGACACTTAATGATGCGCACCTTCGCACGTTGGCTTTGGAACAGGCGTCGGATTTCCTACAAGGCTACTCTAGGCGGTGCCAGCCGATGACGCGTTGTCTTCTTAGGGTGGGCCGCAACGCTGCGGCGGCAGGCAATTTGCATCGGATCTGGCACCGACCAACAGGTCGGTGAAGAGCTTAGATCAAGGACGCATTTTATGACTGCAATCGAGAACACCGCACTTGGCAGACTTGAGAAGGAGGGCCGCCTGCTTAACGCCGTACTCAAAGGTGCGACCACCAAGCCGGGCCGGTTCGGCTTTCGTGGCGACGTCGCACTGAAGTTCCAGACTCAGGTCGCGGACGAGAAGCGACCGCCAGACTATTCGATCGAGCAGGTTCTGACGTTCGCGCAGGACGGAGAGCGCACTATTCCGGTGCTGGTCGGCTACCTACATTCCTTTGCATATCTTGCTGACGTCGCGACCGTCCTTGACGGCACCTTAAGCCCAACCGGCGGCTACTTCATGTTTTGCAACAACATCGATTTGCTGGCGAAGTACAGAGTGAAGTTCGGCGATATTAACTTCCACGTCTTACCCTGCGATGAATCCACCGTTTGGAAGGAGATGATGGACCTGGTCGGGCTGAACAAGGATGATATCAAGAAGCTCGATCCGCGGGGTAAGCTTGATTGCCTCCTCGATGCGACGAAGGATCTCGATCTGTCGTGTGAGGAGATCTCGTATGACGACGGGCTAAAGAGGATGGAAGCGGTGAAAAACCGCAACGAGAACCGGCCGGTCTAAGCGCAGTCTTCAGTTATTTGCCCATGCATCGTCTTCGACAAGATGCACACCAACGATGCAGATATCGCCTTCCAGAACTGCCAACGCGATCGGCGTGAGCGCTCTACCCTCACATGGACCTTCGACGCACCGCCCGGTGCCGAGTTCGAAGGTCGAACCGTGCTTGCCGCACATCAATCGGGTGCCGCAAGAATCGAGGAATTGGTTCTGTTCCCAGTCCAATTTGACGCTGTTGTGCGGGCATTTATTGACATAGCCAAGCACCTTTTTGCCCCAGCGCACCACGATGATGGACCACGGCCGGTGCTTGCCGTCATCTTCGACGACCATAAGATGGAATCCCATGGCTTGGCGGCTCGGAATGTCGTTAAAGCCGCAAATTGCATAGATGGGATTTGGCTGCATTCATCACCCGGTTGTTGCAAGGCGCTTTTCATTGTCGTTGTGCAATCACCGTGCAAGAAGTGTACAAGTGCCGGAACGTGTTTTCGGCAATCCAATCGAAAGCTTCGCCGTCGCAGCATACCAATTTCTTTCGCTTGCGCGCAAAATTCAGAACAATTCGCAGGAGCATTGAGCCTTGCTGCCCTTTCCATGCCTAGCTGCCCAGCATAGCTCCAACCTTTCTGGACCATTTGCAGGACTGCTAAACTTGACAACTGGTCTTTGCTGCTCGCCAATCGCCACGCTGCGGAAGGCCGGTTGCAATGCCCTGCGATCGCGTATCCATCGCGGCATCGCAAGTGCCTTCCCACAAGGTGAACGCTCGCTCCCAACCCGCAACGGGGGGCGCACGCGGCGAACATGCGCCCCCTTTAGGCTAGCCCTTGCGCCCGCGCATGGAACGGCGAAATGTCCGTCTTCTGGCCCGCTGCTGCTGTTGCAGCCACTTTACCCTGCAAAAGCGGCCCCTAAGCCTGCCAAAACCTCTCGAGCAAGCGATACGCAGTGAATGACACAACCTGTTGCATCAGGCGCGAGCTCCTGATCGACATCAAGCAAAGCGCGGGTTGCCGGATGGGCCCGGAAATTGCCGTCGGCGCCCGCGCGCTCGGCTTTTGGAAGGCTTCCCGGACCCGACACCCGCGATGCTAGGTGCTGCACAACACCGCCAATATCTTGGACAAGGTACCGCTCTCGGTGCCAGCCGCCATCAGGAGGGATCCGCGCCAGGTCTATTGGGAGCCGACGCGGACGTCCGCCCGCAGCGGCAATCGACGTCTTTGCGAACAATACCGCGCCAGATGCGGACGGGGAGTCGAATGATCGCCGCAATCGTCGTCTCACCATGAAGAAATCGCTAGTCTATCTCATCCGTGCTTCGCAGTTGATCCCAATGCTCGGCAGGGAAGTCGTAGAAGGCCAGCAGGGTTTCGCGATCCTTGACCAGGCTCGCGGCTAGGTTTGACCGTCCCGCAGAGAGACCTTATCCTCGATCGGCTTTATGATCACTTCCCGGCTCTTTTTGAGCGCCCGCCGCCTCTTACGGGCTCTGCTTTGGTGCATTGCCGATGTCGTCGATCGGCATCAAGATGTCCGCTCAAGCAGGAATGGTCGATAGACCGCCCCCTAGCCAACGCGGTGGTGGAGCACCGGGCTGCGCAGCGCAAGGGCAGGCAGCTGAGGGCTAAGCCGCGTTGGCGGCGAGCGGCCCCGCGCTGCGTCGGTGCAGCACTCTGGGCGCGATCCCGCCGCCTGACGCCGGCGCGTGTTGAAGTGGCGAGCCATTTCTGCAGCAACATCCTCGATGAGCTCAAGTAGCCACCGCTTTCAGGCCCGACCTCGTCCACAGCGACTATTCTGCAGCCGACCCCGGACCTAGATTTAGGCGCTCGAAGTACCAAGACGTGTCGTCGCCTGACGACTCTGTCTCATCACTTGCTTCACTCGAAGCTCGCTTGATGTTTGCCTGAGCACCACTACTCTCGGCGGCAAGATATCCTTCAGGTTTGCCTACACGTTGCCATTTACCTTCGTCGTTATGCGTCCACTTGTCGGGATGCTGGCGAGGATCAAGTACCCAGTGATTCTTATCACTCACAGGAACAAAGCCCATCTGAGCCAGGCGGGACTCGATGCCTGGGAGCGCAGGTTTTGACATAATCAATGCTTGTTCGCCGTCTTGCCGAAGCTGATGTTCGAGTAGGATATCGCCAGCGTTCTCGACGAGCGGATGAGTAACCCGAAGATCTACTTGGGATGTGACCTCGTTTCGACCGGGGAACTGGGCGCTGAATCGCCTTCCTCCTACCCGAAGTTTGCCTTCTGTCCTCAGAAGCCCGACAGTTTTGTCACCCAAGCGATAGGCGTAATATCGCGCCTGGTCCGTATCTTCGTCGGTGTGGCCATAGGTTCTAGCAACGTTTGCCGCGCGCTGAGCTTTCGTGGATATGAAATCCGAGTACTCCAGTGGACGCTCGGCAATGTACTTGATGTCCTCACCATAGAAGGCCTTCACTTCTTCCCCGAACCGATCGATGTCGATCTCTTCGATCGGAGCTTGGGAACTTACGAAGTACGGCCGTGTCGCTGCCTGAGACGAACTTGGGCCAGCATCGGGCGCCATGCCTGCAAGCCTTTCCGCAAAGCCCTCGTCATCTGAATGCTGTGCTTCATCACCCTGGGCAGCGCTTGTGGATTGGCTAGATGAGCCAACAATTCGGCCATACATCGGATCGCTCTCCTGTCGGTACGGTTTGGTGCTGAGCTCGCGTTGCTCGAGCCCTACCGAGGATTGTAAGATGTCTAGCTGACTACGAGCTGACGCGCCGAGGTTGAGCATCTGTCGCCGGCTTTTGTGAGAGGAAGCTCACTCCTCGTGAGTGAAGAACGGTTAAGCAAATGAGCTAGAACCCCATCTCGTCGTTGTGGACTGCTGCGAATGCACGGTTTGGTACACCAGGCATGGAAGTCTTGGAATTTCATTTTCAGGATTCCGTCGAATCGACAGCCATAGTTCCGTCGTCCCATCGGAGGTGGCGATGCGGCCGACGAAGCACAGGACGACGGGTCCGGGCAATCCGTTCCGGGCGAGGCTGAACCAGATCATCAATATGAAGCACTCGCGGTTCAGCTCACCACCAAGGTCGATTGGGACTGGATCGACATCCGCCGCTGTACAGCGAGAACAGCCGTCGCGCCGCAGCTCCACGAGCTTGTTTCGAGCGGCCAGCATCGGCCACACAACCACAGGCGGCTCTCAGCGGCAGGTGGGCACCTTGCACGCCTGGCTGAAAACTGTTTGGCGTCTCTTCCTGACCGCCGATGGCACTGAGTTCCGGCCACAGGTGAGGGCCGGATGAGGCAGTCTTAAACCACGCCAGATGCGCCTTCGGCGGAACAAGCGTCCCTGCCGGGACGAAGGTCGTGGCAATCTTGAAGTCGTCCTGCGGGCTTTACGCGCCGCACTCTCCACGTCGAGATGCACACCTCATGAACGCGATCATGCGACGGCCCCTGTGGAGACGACCCGCCGAAAGACCCATGAACTCGGTTGTGGATCACGTTTACTATCGGGGTTGACACCGTAACTGCGATTAAAGCACGGACGACCGCGTAGGCCCGTCGACGCGCTTCCACTCGTCGTTCTCGTTCTTCACACTTCGCCCGCGTTCTCGACGGGGATGAGTAACCTGAAGACCTACCAACGACGTGATATCGTTGCGGCCCAGCTGTTCCTGCAAATCCTCTCCTTTAATCCGAGCCGGGCCTGCTGCACTTAAAGGCCCCGGAGAGCGCCTTCGCTCATGCAGCTTCGGCTGCAGCTGAAACGTGGGTCTGGCAGTCGGCCGGGCAAACCCTGGCGCACGCACCGCATCCGATGCAGGCACCCTGATCGTCCAAGACCATGATCTTCTTCTCGATCTCATCGTCCTCGTCATTGTCGAGGTCGACAAATTCGCCTTCCTCGTTGATTCCTTTCAAGGTCATGACATCTCGACCGCACACCTTGAAACAGCGGCCACAACCGATGCATTTCTTTGCATCGATCGTGACCAGGTATTGTGGCGTCCAGTCGCGTCCGTCTCGTGTTTGAAACGACATGCATTGCCCCCTCTAGGTATTCTCCAGCGCTTTTAAGGCGCGGCTCGTGCGATCAAGTTCGGCGTAAGAATCGTACGCTTTCTGAGCGACCACCATGATCGAGGTCCAGTTGATGGGTAATTCTTCCGAAAGATCGTGCAAATCCATCTTGGCCTGTATCGCCTTGGCGGACACTTTCCTCAGTTCGGCCTTCAGTGTTTCACGATCGCCCATGAGTGAGTATCCTCAATAGTTTGCCACGTCCGGGAACTTCCGAATCAGGTCGATTCCGTCCCTGACATATTTATCCCCCTCCTGCGCTAACTTGACGAAACTGTCGAATCCGAAGCGATGCACGTCGCGCAGCTGCTTGTTTACGGCGACCAACCGCCCTGCGATGAGCACTATGCGCCCGAAGCCTTCATGATGCAGCTTCAGAATCGGCTGAATCATGACGCCAGTCTCCCTCTCTACCGACAGCGCAACTGCATTGAAGAACAGCTCAAGCCGCCACAGTGTTTTTGGATCGGGATCACCGATAATCGGCAATGCGCGCCGCTTTTCCATGTTCAGGATATAGGGTTCGAGCAGATCACGATCGCTCTTCCCTTCCCAGGCTCCGTTGGTATCCTGAGCACGCCAAATCTTGACCAAATCGATGAGGAATGGCGCGTCGACAAGGCTGGCCTGCTGCTCTATTTTTGTGGTCATATCACCTCATTCATCAAAGTCGAACGTTCTCCGCTGGTCCTTTGCCATGACCTTGCGCAGCCAGGGGGGTGGTGTGCCCTTCAGCACCCGCTCGAGTTTTTCTAGCAACACCAGAATGTTTTCTGGTTTACTCACCTTGATAGGATGAATTTTGTTGGCGACCACTCGCGCAGCCGCTGCACCACCAATGGCAGCGACGTAAAGGATTGCGCAATCTTTGACGGCCTCGATCTTTGGCGCCAACTTATCATCGCTGCCGTCTTCCTTAAGATCGCCCTCAAACTCGATCGCTTCAACAAACACGTGCCCGCCGGGAGCGACATCGTAGATTGCGATATTCTTTGCCCAACCAAAATGAGCATCGACGCGTCTCAGGTCCTGAGTGGCAAACGCAACTTTCATGCAACCGACCTCTCAGTCGCGCCAGCGGAGCTGCGATAGCCTGGGCATAGTGGCAGTCCGCGCGCAGTTCGCCACCTATCTGGCGTAGGCTGATCGTTTTTATCGCGATGCGCGATCACGAGATTAGCGATTTCGAAGATCAGATGACGGGTACCACGATAGCCTACTGACAGCTGGTGTCCCGCGCCAAGTCGATCGAATATCGGAAAACCTGCACGATAGAACGGCACCTTCAGCCGCGCCGCCGCTTGCCTTCCATGCGAATGCGTGATCAGCAGGTCGCAACACCTCTCTTTGGCAAGGTCTTCCAGATCTTCGAGATCGCCAATGATCACCTCCTTGGTCTGGATCCGCTCGATCACCTCCGACTGAGTAGTCGTCACGGCAACGGTCACCTGCGCGCCCATTTCGCTCAGCATGTCGGACAAATCGAGCAGAAGGTCTGGCTCAGCACCGATTGCGAGTTTGCGACCGCCAATATGGAAGTGTGCATCCAGCATGGCATCTGCGAGCTGACTGCGCTGGCGTCGATATTTCAAGGGTATCGGGCGCCCGCTGATCTCGCTCAACAACGTCATGAACTCATCATTCGGACAGAGACCGCACAGCCGTTCGAAGACACGAAAAGGCACGCCGGTCTTTGCCTGCATGACCTCTGCAGCTCGCCGCATCTGCGCGCCGATTGCAATCGTCCAGCCCGCGCGGCCCATATCCGCAATTTCGCCAACGCCGATGCCACCGATGGTCGTTGGCGTAAACTCATCGGGGATATGCCCATCGAGCGATCCCGCCAGGTCAGGGAGGAAGGACGGTGACAACCCGAAATCCTCCAGTATGACACGGAGTTCATCAAGATCGCCGGGCGTGAGGTGACATCCCGGCAGAACATTCACCCTCGATGGATCCCTCAGGCGACTGGCATTTGGCCCATCCACCAGCACCTCCACAATGCGCGCGACAGCCTTCTCCCAGCCGTCCTGGAACGCACCCTTGAAATCAGGTGTCGAGACGTAAACGAGCGGCAACTTTGCGAGTTGCGGATGCTTGCTCCGGATCAGCTTGAGGTAGGCATCCACATCGTCGCCGTTGGTTTCGGTGACACCAGTCGAGCAGATTCCGATGATCTTTGGCTTAGCTCGCTTGTAGATGTTTAGTACCGCCTGCTCGAGGTTCTCATAACCACCAAGTACCGTCGTGACCTCGCTCATCGCGGTGGTCTGCAGCGGTACAGCCTCTTTGAAATGCCGGACAAAGAGCGTGAGCCCGAAGGATGTGCACCCCTGGGAGCCGTGCAGAAGCGGCATCGCCCCGCCCAGCCCCATGAAAGCGAATGCGCCGCCGATCGGCTGGCTCATCTTCAGCGGGTTGACAGCGCAGGCTTTTGTTGGCGCCGTGACGATGGCCATGACGCCTCCCTACTCTGCGGCCTGTCGCATGGCAGATGGCTCGGACGCCAAGATATCCTCGATACGTCTTTGGCAGCAGCCACCGACCGCATTGGTATGCTCCCTGACCGCTTCGACGCTCCTCAGGCGATGCGCGTAGATTGCATCCTCGATCGTGCCCAGATCGACCTTGTTGCACATGCAGATCTTCCTGGCGCGGCGCGACTCTTCGGCGAGCGCCGGATCGGCCAGCGCGGTCGCGGGCGATTGCATCTGCTCCATCGCCTTGGCCAACGCCTCCCATGGCGCCGGTCGACGTAGCTGCTTCCACATCGGACTGGAGAGCGAATTATCGATCTGCTCCACCAGCTTGACCATTCCGACATAGCCCATATAGGCGTGGCAACGCTCCTGGTTGATATCGAGCCAAGGCACCGCCGCTTTCAGCGCGACGAACTGCGACTTGCCGCCCGACAGCATGATGTCCGCTTTTGCGCCCTTTAATATCTCGTACATCTCGCGCGGCGTCATATCCTCGATCATATGGGCTTCATGCCCCATGAGCTCTTTAATGCGCTCCTTATCTTCCTTGGTCGATTTTTTCACACTGGTACCGACTAACTCAAGCCCGGCTTCCTGGAGTGCCGCAACGACCGACCATGACTTGACGCCGCCGGTCACTAACAATGCCTTTTTGCCTTCGAGCCGTGGCTTATACGGCTCGATCGCACCCCAGGCCCACGCTTCCTCGCGCGCGATCACCGTTTCGGTGCGCCCCAGCAGATCTGTTGGGGCGCCGCGTTCGACCAATAAGCGGGCAATCTGCCGTAGCGATTCGCTCGAATCTTGAATACCGTAGAAAGACCCCTCGAAGAATGGAATCCCGTAGCGTTGCTCCATCTTGCGTGCGACGTTGATCATGGACTTTGAGCACACCAACATCGACGCCCGTGCGCGATGAGATGAAGCGACTTCGCGATATTTGCCATCGCCTGAGATGCAGCAGAGAATTCGTACTCCAAGCTCGTCTAGTAATGGCTTGACTTGCCAGAGCTCTCCCGAAAGGTTGTATTCTCCGATCAGATTGATGTCGTACGGGGTGGTGTAGTCCGGTTCTCGCGTACCGATCACATAGTCAAGCAAGGCCTCGCCGGCCAGCTTGTTGCCGAGGTTCTTCGAACCGACGAAGCCCGGAGAATTGATCGGAATCACCGGCTTTGAGAATCTTCTAGATGCCGCCTTGCAGACTGCGTTGATGTCGTCGCCGATCATCGCCGGGATGCAGGTTTGATAAACGAAGATTGCGGACGGATCGTACTTGTCGATGATCTCCTTGATCGACTTGCAAAGCCGCTTCTCGCCTCCGAATACAATATCGGTTTCGCTCAAATCGGTTGTAAATGCGGTGCGCCACAGATCCGAGCCTGACGACGCTGCCCCCCGATTGTCCCAGGAATTGCCCTCGCACGCGATCGGACCATGTACCAAGTGAGCCACGTCGGTGAACGGCTGCAGCGCAACCTTGGCACCATCGAAAGCACAGCCGCCGGCAGCACTACCTGGCTGCAGCTGTTTGGTGCAGCCGTTCCTGCGTTCAGCCTCCGACTTACTGCCATTCTTGGCGCAGCCCGGCTCGTCGAAGATATCCTGGACCCTGGCCGCTAGTGAACTCATCCTGTTTCCTCTCAGGGCGAACAAATTGCAAAGCAACGACCATGCGAACGTGCCATCGCCCATTGCTTGAGCGATGGCACGCGCAGTCGCTCATCAGCGAATGATGTCGAAGCTGTAGTCTGTTTTGCCAAGAACGTTGGTGTTCTTGTCGATCTCGTCGAAGACCTTGTCCAGGATCTTCACCAGCACGTTCAGGCCGCCCTGATAGCCCCATAGGGGGGAACGGTGATGATGATGCCGATCGAAAATCGGAAAGCCGATGCGGATCAGTGGCGTTCCGGTATCGCGCTCCAGGTACTTCCCGTAGGTGTTCCCAATCAGAAAATCGACCGGCTCGGTAAATAGGAGTGAGCGCATATGCCAGAGGTCTCGGCCGGGATAGGCTTGGCAGCCCTGTCCAAATGGCGAGCTTGCAAGCAGCGCCTGCATTTTTTCCTGCCATGCCTTGTTGCCGTTGGTAGACAGCACATGGGTCGGTTCGGCGCCGAGTTCGAGCAGAAACGCAGCCAACCCATAGCAAAGATCCGGATCGCCATAGATCGCGAACTTCTTGCCATGGACATGCGCGCTGGAGTCGGCGATGGCGTCCACCAGGCGGCCACGTTCTAGCGCAAGTTGCTCGGGAATCTCCTTGCCGCTGAGGCGTGACAGCGCGACGATGAAGTCATCCGTTGCAGATAAGCCCACGGGGTAATTGAAGGATACGACGTCCTGGCCATGCTCCGCCACGAATGTCAGCGTCTTTTCCGTGCACCATTGTTGCATGGAGATAGTCGCCTTGGCATGAATCGCGTTCGCGGCATCCTCCAGCGTCGTACCACCGTCATACATCCGGAATTCGCCGTCGGTCGGAGTATCAAAGACTTCCGAATTGTCGGCGAGAACCGTATGCTGGATGCCCATCAATTCCAAGACGCGCTTGATCTCGCGAAGGTTTCCAACGGTATAGCCATCGAAGCCGCCAATGATGTTGATCGCCCCATTCGGTTTGCGCTCAAGCTTCGGCGCTGTCCCGGCCTTGCCGTCCCAAAAGTGCTCCAGAATGCCCTTGAGCGCATTGTCATAGCCCGTCACGTGGCTACCGACGAACGCCGGCGTGTGGGCGAAGGGCACGTCGAAGTCCGCCGGAACTGAGCCTTTTTCTTTCGAAGTCTTGATGAAGGCGTTGAGGTCATCGCCGATCACCTCGGCCATGCAGGTTGTGGAAACCGCAATCATCTTGGGCTTGTACATGTTGTAGCTGTTTGCGAGCCCGTCGATCATGTTGTTCAGACCGCCGAATACGGCTGCGTCTTCCGTCATTGACGAAGAGACACAGGAGCTAGGCTCCTTGAAGTGCCGCGACAAATGACTGCGGTAATAGGCCACACAGCCTTGCGAGCCGTGGACAAAGGGCAACGTACGCTCAAAGCCAACAGAGGCGAATACCGCGCCAAGCGGCTGGCACGCCTTGGCTGGATTTACCGCTAGCGCCTCCCGCGCGAAGTTTTTTTCGCGATATTCGGCGGTTTTCGTCCATTCCTTAATACGTTCGACCTCGGCAGGATCGCGAGGGTTCTCGAATATCTTCTTCTTGGCCAGCATCTGCTGGTATTCTGGACCGCGGAACAGTTCGACATGATCGAGCACGTGCTCGGCACTCTGCGCCATTGGTGAAATCCTTCACTGTCGTCGAGATTGGTATCGCCTCGGCTTTCCCGAGCGTTGATTTGCTTTATTCGGCAGCCTGGAGCTTGGCGCTCGAAGCTTCCTTCCAGGGGGCCTTCGTTTTCTTCCAAACCGGCGAATTGACCGCCATGTCCATGTCGCGGGCAAAGATCGCGAATCCGTCATAGCCGTGATATGGACCCGAATAGTCCCAAGAGTGCATCTGCCGGAACGGCACACCCATCTTTTGAAAAACGTACTTTTCCTTGATACCCGACCCGACAAGGTCAGGCTGGAGCTTTTCGACGAAGCGCTCGAACTCATAGCCATTGACGTCATCGTAGATAAGCGTGCTGTCCTTCACGTAGTGCTGAGCTGTGCGCTGATAGTCGTCGTTGTGACCGAACTCGTATCCGGTGCCAATGACTTCCATCCCCAGGTCCTCATATGCGCCGATAACATGACGCGGACGGAGCCCGCCGACGTACAGCATCACGGTCTTGCCCTCCAAGCGAGGCCGATATTTAGCGATCACCGCGCTCGCGAGCGGCTGATACTTCTCGATTACCCGCTCGGCGCCTTCCTTGATCTTGTCGTCGAAATAGCCCGCAATCTTGCGCAATGACTCTGCGATCTTTGATGGTCCGAAGAAATTGTACTCGCACCACGGAATACCGAACTTCTCTTCCATGTGGCGTGAGATGTAGTTCATTGAACGGTAGCAATGCAGAATGTTGAGCTTTGCCTTCGGCGTTGCTTCGAGCTCAGCGAGTGAGCCGTCGCCGGACCACTGCGCGATTACCCGCAGACCCATCTCCTCCAGCAGAATTCGGGATGACCAGGCGTCCCCGCCGATATTGTAGTCTCCGATAATCGCAACATCGTACGGCGTCGGCTCGAACTTGGGTTTGGCATCGTCCTCGAGATGACCGAAAATCCAATCGCGCACCGCATCGTTCGCAATGTGATGGCCCAGTGACTGCGACACGCCTCGGAAGCCCTCACAACGGACCGGCACGATGGTCTTGCCTCCATACTCCTTGGATTTTGCTCGTGACACGGCTTCGATATCGTCGCCGATCAATCCGATCGGGCATTCCGATTGGATCGTGACGCCGTTGTTGAGCGGAAACAGCTCTTGGATTTCATCAAGAATTTTGACCAGTTTTTTGTCGCCGCCGAATACGATGTCCTTTTCCTGGAAGTCGGAGGTGAACTGTAGGGTCACGAAGCTATCGATACCTGTGGTGCCAACGTAATAGTTGCGACGCGAGCCCCACGAATACTGACCGCAGCCGACCGGGCCGTGGCTGATGTGAACCATGTCCTTGATTGGTCCCCAGACCACCCCCTTTGACCCCGCATAGGCGCAGCCTCTGATCGTCATCACGCCGGGTATGGATTTGATGTTGGACTTGACGCCGCAGTCTGACTTTCCGGCCTGGTGAACATTGAGGTGCTTGGCACGCCGTTTCGCGGTTTTCTCCGGATAGACCCTCAGCACCTCCTCGATCAGCTCTTTGTTGCGAGCCCTGATTTCTGCGATGCTCTGGGTCGTGGCGAGACTCATCTGATGTCCTTCAAAGGTTAGCTGTTGCGAGGGCGGCTTCTTGATCCAAGACTTTTGCAACCAGCATGCCAGCGTCTCCTGAGCACCAAAACCGCAACAATCAAAGCTACTTACCGCACCTCATGCGGTGACAAGGCCGTTGTTACGAATCCGACATGGCGCTTTCGCAGAGAACTCTTGGTGTGGCCCCGTTCGAAATTGAACAAGGTGAGCTCTGCCTGAAAACTCCCACCCGGTTCTGGAGCCTATGCGCGATTGCAGTGCTCTGCGATTGAAGGAAGAAAGTCGGCAGCAAGGCCGGCTGGCCGACACAGGCTTACCAATGCTTCTATACTTACCTACAGATGCTCGCTTGCTGCGATGATGATGACGTGTACGATCCGAAGCTGCAGAGCTCAACGCGAGCTGCCTTGCCACGTGAACGCTCGCCAGGTTACGCGAGCAGTTGCCACGCCCTGACAAGGACACGCACAACACATCGATCTCTTCGCGTGTATTGTAAAGCCCAAGGGACACACGGCACGTCGCCAGCAGGCCGAAGCACTTGAGCAGCGGCATCGCACAGTGCGGCCCGCACGGCTAAACCGGCAAGGTCAAGGATGGTGGCAATATCATGCGCATGTGTTCTTCACTTCAAACGAAATGATCGACCCTTCTCGGCCGGCGTCCCGATCATGCGCACGAAGTTGATGGCCTGAGCCCCTCCTCCGGGTAAGCGACCAGTATCTTCTCGGGCGCGGGTGGAGAATTCCTGCTCGCCGCGCGCCTTGCCCTGGGCGTTCAGTGCCCCCCGCAGGAAGTTCATTGTAGTCACGCCGGAAACTCGACAGGTTCTAGAATGCCAGGAACACGCCTTGGCGCCTCAACCCGCCGGCGAATCGGTCTGGCGCAGGGTCGTCACCCAGATCACGCTCGCCACCTGTTGGGTCGGGTTGTCGAACATGTGCGGCACGATGCTCGGAAAGCGAAAGCTGTCGCCGGTGTCCAGCACATGGGCTTGGTTGTCGAGCCACAGCCGCAGGCTGCCCGCGAGGATGTAGCCTGCCTTCTCGCCGGTGTGCTGCAGGAAGTCGGCGCCGGAGGAGGCGCCGGGGTTGAGCGTGAGCTCGTAGAGCTCGAGCTGGCCCTTGCCTTCCGGGGTCAGCGCTTCCTTGACGACGCCGCTGGCGGTGAGCCGCAGCAGCCGCCGATTGGACTTGCGCACGATGTAGCGCGGCGCTTCGGCGGGATCGCTGCTCTCGAAGAAATAGGAGATGGGGACGTCGAGCGCGAGGCCGAGCAGGCGCAGCGTGCGGATCGACGGCATCGCGCGTGCGCGTTCGAGCTGGCTGATCATGCCGGTGGACAGGCCGGTCTTGTTGGCGACGTCCTGGATCGAGAGGCCGGCGCGCTGCCGCAGCAGCCGCACGGTTTCACCCAGGCGCTGGTCGACCGCGTCGTCAGCTTCGATCGCCGAAGCGGCCTTGGTGCCGTTGGTATCGCCGCGACCATCCATGTCGCTCTCCCATGCATTCATTTCAGCCTCGGGCATCTCGCCTCGTGGCTTCAGTCGGAGTGAAAAGCGGACTCACTCTAACAATGTGGCGACGGCTGTATTTAGTCGTGAAGAACTTCTGCTAGAACAATTTAGAAGTACTAAAGCCCACGCCCCTTTGCCGGGGTCTCGGGGCGCGGCGCTCGTTACGTCGCAACACTCTACGAGCGGCTCGCGCAAGTCACCACGAACTCGAGGCTAGCAAGTGAGAAAAACAGGAGACGGATAGGAAAGGCGGCTGTGTCGATAGCGTCTTCATTATGTTTCGTGCGGGAGCTCCTCTCGTCGGCTACCCGACCTTTGCCGGCACGCACGTATCGGGCACCGGGCAAACGACGGCGCATTGTGGCGCGTCAAAATGCCCTTCACATTGGGTACACTGGGACGGATTGATCACATATATGTCGTTCTTCAGGCTGATCGCAGCATTGGGACACTCGAACTCACACGCACCGCAGACGGTGCACTGGGATGCGATTATCTTGTAAGCCATCACTGCGATTCCATAAAAAAGGTGCGGGACAGCTTCTTGCTATCAAGTCTTGTGCCAGACAGTTTGAGCTTGATTCGTCTGAAGTATTTTCGATAACGCAAATCGCCGCCTCGACACGCTGTCGCAAATCCTACAAGGGCGTGGCGGCTTGATCTCGATGCTTGATTTGCGCATGGTCAATTCACATCAATTAGCGATCAGATGAACCAGCTTCGCCAGACTCAGCGGAACGATCTGAGATGCTCCCCAACGCCCGCCGTGCCACGGCTAAGATCGATGCGCCGCGCGGCATCATAGAGTTCTCCGCCCGTCTAACCCAGAGCGCATCTTGTTAGTTCCACTCACCGGGACAGCCGCCGCTTACGCGACGGATCACGGGCAACAACCGGCAGGTCCTCACCAGTCCGCCTCGCCACAGCCAGTCAGAAGGCCGCGGCGGCCGCTCCAGATACAATCACACCCGTGATGCGCGTCCCTCTCGGGGCCCGCGGGACGCATTTTCAGTTGCCCCGTATTGCCGGCAAACCGGCATTCACATGCGCTTTATGGGGCAAAAGTACACTTTCTCCCCTCGCGCGGGCGGCTGAAGTCAGGTGTTCGTCTGGTGATCCTCCGTACGCTTCGCGGTCAGAGTAGATGCCGGCAGCGGTCAGCCGATTAATGTGGCCGAAAAAAAAGCCACCCAAAGGATGGCTTAGTCACGGAGGGAACAGCCATGAGGGCCTCTGGGATCACGCCGCAGCCTGTTCGATCGGTGAGAAGGGCAGCCCGAGGCTTTCGGCCACCGCTTTGTAAGTTAGCCGGCCCCGATGGACGTTGAGGCCTGCGCGCAAATGTGGATTGTCCAGTACGGCGGAAAACCCCTTGTTGGCCAGAGCCAAACCAAACGGCAGAGTTGCGTTATTCAGTGCTTGACTCGACGTCAGCGGAACGGCGCCGGGCATATTGGCCACGCAATAATGAATAATGCCATCTACTTCGTAAGTTGGATCAGCGTGAGTGGTTGGGTGTGATGTCTCAAAGCAGCCGCCCTGATCGATAGCGACGTCCACGAGTACCGCCCTCTTGCGCATCGAGCTCAGCATGCTCCGGCGGACCAGCTTCGGCGCGCTCGCACCTGGAACGAGCACGGCACCAATCACCACATCGGCCGCCAATACCTCTTCCTCTACGGACTCGATGGTTGAAAACCTGGTGCGAACGCGTCCTTCGAATAGCTCGTCCAGCTCGCGGAGCCGGATTAACGAACGATCGATGATGGTCACTTCTGCGCCGAGACCGACCGCCATGCGTGCCGCGTGCGTACCGACGACGCCACCTCCGATCACCACGATTCGGGCAGGCTGAACACCGGGCACCCCACCGATCAGCAGCCCTCGTCCGCCTGTACTCCGCTTTAGGGCGCTACCCGCCGCTTCGACCGCAAGCCTACCCGCGACCTCGCTCATCGGCGCCAGCAGTGGAAGACCACCATGCGCATCAGTTACCGTCTCATAGGCGATCGCGGTGCATCCAGATTCCAGGAGGCCGGTAACCTGGTCCAGGTCGGGAGCCAGATGCAGATAAGTGAAGAGGATATGATTCTCACGCAGCTGAGACCATTCGGACGGCTGAGGCTCCTTGACCTTTACGATCATCTCGCTCAAGGCGAATACCTCAACGGCGGAAGTTAGAATCGTTGCGCCAGCATTGCGATAATCGTCGTCGGTTGCACCAATGCCAGCGCCCGCATTGGTCTCGATCATCACGCTGTGGCCTGCTGCCACATATTCGCGGGCAGCTCCAGGAGTAAGGCCCACGCGATATTCGTGCGCCTTGATTTCCTTTGGGACTCCGACCTTCATTTGAAAACTCCCTGCCTGACGCGCCCTTCATATCGGAAGCGAGCAGCGATATCGCGACGCAGCCGATAAAATCCTGCAGGAATTCAGCGATAATTGACAGGCTTCGCAGGATTTCAAACCCACGGGTGCCGAGCGGACCGTGGGAGCTTGCTCCCTGAACTTAACACGTCGACACGCGCGATAGTGATAAATCGTTCCGAATTGCTGTTCCGGCTCCGTGCGGAAGGTTCTTGCAGACCTCGTCGAGAACCACCGGTAAGAGGCAGTGCTGGGGTCATCCAACATCTGGCGATCTCCCTCATTTTCCGCAGCTAGCGTAGATTTCGCGTTGGAAAGCCTCACTTCAAACACTACTCAAAGTAGATTATTCAAGCGGTCACCACGGAAAAGGAAGCTGACAAGACGCAAAAAGCAGATGTCTGTTTGACGCTTCGCGTTGCTTTTTTCTTGAATTGAATAAAGAGCGACGCCCGGCTGCAGTGACGCCGATGAACCACTGCAGCCTGATGCTTTTGCTTTGCGTCCGACGCATCTGAGGCGACGCATCGCGTCGCGCGCTCGATGCTCGAACGGGGGAGGTCCGGATCGGACGGCAGGGCCAGGTCCCTCAACCCGGCACAGCCGGTCCATTTATCTAAGCATGCCTCAGACTGCCCGACCTTCGCACGCTAGCGCGATTGCGCTCTCTGTCGCGCAAACGCGTAGACCGGATTGATACCACAATAGGCGTAGGTGCCGGATGCAGTGGCCATACACTGCTCATAGGTCGAGAACTGGCAATTGCCCGGATATCCCCAGGTACGTCCCTGCAGACAATATACGTCCTGCGGGGCCGAGGGGATGTACGAGCGCCCCCGCGAAGCCGCGCTCGAAGCCGATCCAAAGCTGACGACCATGGGGATTGCAAGCACACCGATAAACAGAAGATTGCGCATGATCTCGCCTCCGCTAATTCTTGCCGAAGGATAGAGGATTCGGATTTTATGCTCTGATCCTAGTCAATGGCAAATAGCCGGTCGCCATCGTGGGACGATCACCTTACTCTAGAAACTCAAGTGACAGCGCTCCGAGTTCAGAGCAGCAATCCGGCTGCTTCCAGAGCAGAACGCATTTTTCCGGCGTGATGGGCTGCATTTCGGGGCAAAGAAACGAGGGAAGTAGCGAATCGGCATATTACGCGCACTCGCGCATGCGCATTGTAGCGATCAGACCGCCTGACTCACTGCGCTTCGAGCGCGAGAAATTGATTGGGCGATTGCTTTCCGCGGATATCGTCGTGGCCAGCGGCCAAGCGCCCCGTTTACAGGCCGAACATATGACCGCACCGTCGTCCCTTGTTCAACCAGAGAAAGATCTGCAGCCGGGCCGTTCCAAAGATGAATCAGAGCCCCTTTTGGACGCCGGTAGGGGTTCGATTCCAGTGCCGATTAACTCTAGAGGCTATTCTCAGGAGAGGGCGGCCACGGCATTCACTCTTTCCCATATTTCAACGGATATTGGATTTGTCGTCGATGCCCTCCGGCACGATCATGTGGATGTGCGGATGGTGGTTCAGCGCCGTACCCGAGGAATGCAGCACCGCGGTGATGCGGATACGTGCGCCGAGATGCTCGGAATTTGCGGGGATGATCGTCATCGCCTCGGGAGCCTCTTGGAACGGCAGGCCATAAGTGCCGATCGCACCGGATAATCGGCATCACTAGCGGACCTGAACCCGCGGTAAGCGCGCCCCAGGCAAGCGGATGACGATCTGGCTGTCCGTGATGTTGACGACTTCCTTGCGCTTTCTTCCGTCATCGTACCGCAATTCGAACGTCACTCTCGATGCAGACGGGGTAAAGGGCTCAGGCGTAAGGCTGATCCACCCCTCCCCCAAATTCAGAATGATCGGTCGATCCGCCCGGAATCGGGCGTCGAGCAGCACCAAGTCCAATCGGAAGGACTGGAGCCGCACGTTGAGCCGTCGACGCACGCCATCATGTGGCCAAATACGCAGGGTGTGAGCGAGCGTCTTCATGATGCCACCGTGACAAACCTGCCCAAAGATGGGATCATCGGCAACGATCGTCGCAGCAGCGCGGATCGCCCCACAAAATCCCAGGTCGATCTCGCACGAGTAATACCACGCTCCACGGTGATGCGGCTGACCGAGCCATGTGGTCCCGCTCGGCGCCGGCTCGAAGCCGCCACCGGCCGCGCCGTCATTCTCCTCGCCCGGATACCAGTAGCCATGACCGGCCGACGCCGGGCCGCTGTTCAGCAAAGCCCACGCGCTGAGTTGTGACGCATAGCCGAGACGAAGGAGCGGATGCGGGTCGTCTGCATCATTCAGCGCATGATCAAGCAGCGCCCAGCCACCCATCTGCGCCATGTAAGTTAGCGTATAGGCGTCGCCCGCAGTGCGACGATAATCGCTGCCCAGGTAGTAATACGCAGGTTCCAGCCAGCCACGGCAGAACAGATTTGCAGCGATCTGACGCTCCGCGAAGGCACGCGCTGCCGCCTTCGAAACCCCCATGGCGACAGGGTCGTCAAGAGCCGAGCGCGCCAGTGCCTGCGTTGATTCGAAGGCTGTGGAATCGAACGGATATTCAGACTTGAACAGGTCCGCCTTCGGATCGACGACGGCGCGCACCTTACGTGCCCAGTGCGCCTCCAACGTCGCCGCCTCGCGCGTCAAGCCCGCCGTCGTGAGCGCCGAAACCAGTTCGGGGATCACACATTCGTTGCAGATGCCGGTGCGGTAGGCAGACCACATCACCACGCGCATCGGCACCGTGAACATGGCCAGCGCCGTACCGTAGGCGCGTATCAAATAATCTCGTGCGCTCTGGCGGGTGGGTATCGCGGGATGGTCACGCGCGATGCGGTGCATGGCCAAATACGTTGCGAAGATGTGCGGATAGTCATAAGGCCGCCAGATATGCAGGCGGCCCTTTGGGCCGGGATCGCTGCTCTCCCTGTTCTGCTTCCAATCGGGTATGCCATAGAGGCTGTAGGCGTATGCCTCCTGTGTAGTACGTTGCAGCCCGCCCCAGACGAACGTATCTATATACCGATCTAGCGCCGCCACTTCCGCCACATCAGGATGCTCGGCATTCTTCGTCGCGAGATAGGCGGGCTTGCTCAGCCCGGGATCGTCGCACGTCACCTCGTAGATGCGCCAGCCCTTGATCCGGTCGTAATTGTCCGGGCCAAGCAGGACCTGCGTCTCCATATTCCACTCGCCAAACAAACCGTCGTACCATTTGGACGGGTCACGATGCTGCCGCTTCACGATGAAGGTTGCGCGCTTCTTCATCATCGTCTCGACGGGCTCGGTAGCGAAGAATTCAAGAAAGGTCTGGCGTGCACCCGGCTGGTGCAGGGTCAGCCGGTTCTCTCCCAATCGCGAAAAGCGAATCCGCCACAGTCGCCTGCCAGCCCGATCCGGCAACCGTTGCACCATCGTATCGTCGGTAAATTCCGCTTCGATTCGCTCCACCGGAATGGAGGACGCGAGCGCGATGTCGACATGCAGGTCGTTGGGAACCGTCATGCCCGGCGTTACTTCCACGTCCACCAGACCGGCGTCTGCGATAGCCCTGCGCGCCGCCTCGTAATCGGCAACCCACTGGAAGCGGAGACGGTAACGCCGTTGCTCGGTCGGCGACAGGAACAGGGAATGGGTCGGCTGGCGCCAGCGAGTCCCGCCCGCCCCTGCCTCGCCGGCGGCCGCCCCGGCTAAGATGTAGGCGCACCACGTACCACTGGCTTCGGCCGAATCCTTATGGACATTCCAATATTCCAGTGACGTGTCCGCTTCCGGTAAGAGCATGAGGAAGGGACCGATGCTGTTGCCGCGAATCCAGAAGATGTGCGATCCATGCCCCGAGATGAAGCTGTGCTTCAAAACAGCCACCGATACCGGTTGTCCTGCCGGAAATTCGGTGTTCATCGGCATGGGTAAATATAGGTCGCCAACCTCCACGCTCGCCATGCCATCGTTCCGCAGCATGATCTCCCACGTCAATCCAGCCTCATCGACTGCGAGGCGGGTCGTGAGAAGGACGCCAGCATCGCGGGCTGCTAGTTCAAGGGCCGCGCTATGCATCGGCCTCGTTGCATCAGCGCCGGTTCGAAGCGTATGCCACTCGGATCCGGCACGCCGAACTCTAGCGTGAGCCGCCCCCAGCACGGCTCCAGGCAGGACATAATCCGTGTCATACGCATCGTTACGATAACGCAACGAGGTGATGCCGTCTTGTGTGCACCCCACGACGAAGGGAGAGTCGGCGGCCTTCAACACCATGAAAACCTTGCGCTGCGGCCGATTGGGGTAGGCACCGTAACGCCCCCGAACAACGCGCTACCCAAGACGCTACTGCCCAACAGCATCGTACGACGCGTATACGTCCAGGCTTCAGACATGCCTTTGGTCTTCGCCATCAACCGTATCCCGTATCGCTATTAGGAGCTGGAGCCGATATCCAACAGGCGAACTTCTCGCCGGACCTCCGTGCAGTCGTGGATCATCCCTGTGGCGGCAAGTTGGCAGCCACAGGCTCGCCCTCGAGAGTTACGCTCGTTCTGCGGGCGACGACCTTCCGCTCCGCCTCTTCTGCTGCTGAGACTGGCTGTATGGGAGTCCGCGACAGTTAGGGCGGATTCGGTTGCTGCTCGTGGAAGTTCTGGCCGTGCACGATCAGCGTTGTGCCGATCGAGCGCCTTCTCGAGGAACAGGGTCGCAACCATGGGAAGCCAAGCGCTACCCGCGGGCGCGGGTTAACTTATCGGGACGATGGCTTTGGGGATTGGGGCGTCCACACGCCGCGTAGAAGTTTCAGATAGCCTCGCTTGCAGGGCGGTGAAATCATGAATGACCCGGTTAGCCTTGCGGCGGGCATGCGAATCCTTCCACTCGACCGAAGGAGGGTGGGTGTGGTCGGAAGCGAGCACCTTCGCTGCCACGTCTTGCGGGCCACCGCCGAGGCCGTGGAGGTCGAAGGCGTGAAGGAATTTTATCAGTGGAGGTTTCTGAAACGACATCAGCCGCAGAATACGCTCCTCTTCAACAGATCCGAGGCAATTGTTCGCCCCACAGCCAGTCGACGACGCGTCGGCCGCCGAAACCGGTGGTCATCTGCACAAATTTGTGATCGTCAGCCACCGCCTCGCCAATGTCAGCTGCATCGGACGCGAGCGGGTGCGCCTTCATGGCAGCAAGCACGGCATCGGCCGATTCAGGCGCGACGATCGCAACGAGCTTGCCCTCATTGGCGACATGGATCGGCTCTAGTCCAAGAAGTTCGCAGGCAGCCGCAACCGCAGGCTTCACCGGAATGGTTGATTCCTGCAAATGGAACCCAACGTCGGATTGATGCGCAATCTCGTTGAGAGCCGCAGCGAGCCCGCCGCGCGTGGGGTCGCGCATCACGCGGATGCCGCCAGGGCCGGCGGCAAGCATGACCGCTACGAGATCATGCAAGGCGGCTGAGTCCGAGACGATTTCGGTTTGAAAAGCGACGTTCTGACGTTTTGACATAATCGCCACTCCATGGTCGCCGAGGCTTCCGGACACCAGCACACGATCGCCGACCCTTACCTTGTCGGCGGACAGATCCAGCCCATCGGCCACAAACCCGATCCCGGCCACAGAGATGAACAGACCGTCTGCTTTGCCGCGCTCGACGACTTTGGTGTCTCCAGCAATGATGTGAACGCCGCCCCCGCGAGCTGCCGCGCCCATCGAATCCGCGATCGTCTTCAGATCCGAAAAATGGAAACCCTCCTCGATGATAAAGCTGGCTGACAGATAGAGCGGACGCGCACCGGACATCGCGACATCATTAATCGTGCCGTGCACAGCCATTGACCCGATATTGCCGCCGGGAAAGAAAAGAGGGGTAACCACATAGCCGTCCGTCGTCATCACCATCCTGCCTGCCGAAACATCAAACGCCGCCTGGTCATTGCAGCGAGCGAGCCATTCATTACCGAAGGCTTGGTGAAAAAGGTCGGAGATCAGCTGTGCCATGGCACGCCCCCCGGATCCGTGGGACAGTTCAACGCGCCCGCTCTTTACGTCGAGCTTACGTGGATAGGCTTTCATGCTCATGACCTTTGCCTCACCTGTTCACCGCGAACTCGGCCATAGGTCCAATACGCCGCACAAGCGCCTTCTGATGATACCATGCAGGCCCCTATGGGCGTTTCCGGCGTGCAGATCTTTCCAATCAACTTGCAATCGGCCGGCCGTTTGGCGCCACGCAGGATCGCGCAGCACTCGCACGCCGGATTGTCTGCGACAGGCATGTCATGGATCGCGAAACGCGTCTCGGCGTCGAATTTTGCGTAAGACCGCTTCAGCTTCAGTCCGCTGTTGGGTACGAGCCCGAGCCCACGCCATTCAAACTGATCACGCAGTTCGAATACTTGCGACACCTCGCCCTTGGCGCGCAGATTGCCTTCGCGTGTCACTGCACGGCGGTATTGGTTTTCTACCTCGTAGCGGTGTTGATTCACCTGCCGCACCAGCATCAATATAGCTTGCAACACGTCGAGTGGTTCAAATCCCGCGACTACGATCGGCTTCTCGAACTGTTCTGCCAGTGGCTCGTAAGGCTGCGTACCGATAATAGTGCTGACATGCGCAGGCCCGACGAAGCCGTCAATTGGGACGCCGCCGGTGTTGCGGATCTTCGGGTTCTCGAGAATGCTGTGCATCGCAGAGGGTGTAAGCACGTGATTGCAGAACACGCTCAGGCCATCCAACCGCTTGCTCTCGGCAATCCGGATCATGACCGCCGTTGGGGGCGTCGTGGTCTCAAAACCGATGGCAAAGAAGACCACCTCGCGGCCCGGTATCTGTTCGGCAAGCCGGATAGCGTCCAGCGTCGAGTAAACCATCCGAATGTCAGCGCCCAGCGCTTTGGCTCGCAACAGAGACTGTCCTTGCGACCCGGGAGCACGCATTAAGTCGCCGTAGACGCAGAGAGTGACCTCTGGTCGCTCGACGAGCCGGATCGCCATGTCGATTCGGCTCGCGGGCAGAACGCAGACGGGACAACCGGGCCCGTGGATCATCCGGACGTTCGCGGGCAGCAGATCCTCGAGGCCGTAGCGGGAGATCGCATGAGTGTGTCCGCCGCAAAATTCCATGAACCGATAGGTTCTTTGCGAACTGACCTCAGCGTCAATCGCACGCGCAAGTCCCTGCGCGATGGTCTTGTCGCGAAATTCATCAGAATATTTCATGATCGGCATTCCTGCTCGGCGGTGCTTAGCTCCTGCAGGAGCTCCAGCGTGCGCTTGGCTTCCGCCTGATCGATCTTAGCGAGCGCATAGCCGGCATGGACGAGGACGCAATCGCCGACATCGAGCTCGTCGACGAGAGCAATCGATATCTCCAAGCTGATGCCATCGATAGACACGAGAGCCATGTCGCTGGATAGAATTTTAGCGATCTTCGCCGGAACCGAAAGACACATATCAGGCAGTTACTCCCGTGGCGGACGACTGTTGAGCAATCTGTAGAGCGGCAATCCAGGCCTGGCCAAGGCTCAAAGCGCCATCACTGGGCGGCAGCCGCCGCGGCACCAATGGTGTAAGACCGGCTGCGCTGCAACCGCGCGGGATCTCGTCCGACAGCACCGCGTTCAGGAAGCAGCCGCCGCTCAGAACGACGGTATTGACGCCGGTTGTTCGCGCAGCGCGCGTGACCCAGTCGACACAGGCGGCGGCGAAAGTGCCATGAAACAGCCCCGCTCCACCTGCGGCGTCAATGTCATCAGCAATCAAGCGCGAAAACAGCGGACGAAGCGACAGCACGCCGCCGTCGATCGTCCAGCCGGGTTCGAGAATCGTTGCCCGCCGCACCAGCGCTTCGAGCTTCATCGCTGCTTCGCCCTCATAGCTCTGCACATGCGCAATCCCCAGCAGCGCCGCTGCCGCGTCGAATAACCGTCCCGCACTGGTCGTGGTGGTCCCGCCCGGCTGATCGAGCAAGTCCGACACACACCCCGCTTGCCGTTGCGCCGCAAAGCGGTGCCCGATTTCGTTACCCCTGCCGAGCCCGTGTAATACTGCGCTCGCCATACGCCACGGCTCGCGGGCTGCACGATCTCCACCGGGCATCTGCAGGGGCGCTAAGTGCCCTATGCGTCCGAACCACGTCCCTTCGCACAACAATAGTTCGCCACCCCAGTTACCGCCGTCAGCGCCGAAGCCATGGCCATCGAGCACTAGGGCAAGCGCTGGCCCCGTATGGCCATGCTCGGTGATTACCGCGGCAGCGTGTGCGTGGTGATGCTGGACCGCGACCAGCGCGCGAGCATTTGCTTCCGCAAACCTGGTAGAAGCCATTTCGGGATGCAGATCATGGGCGAACGCGACAGGCTCCACGTCGAGGATCGATGTGAGATGTCGGATCGTCTTCTCGAACGCACGGATGCCTTCGGCCGTATTTAGATCGCCAATATGCTGAGAGACGAACGCTTGGTTGTCGCGGGTGATTGTGATCGTCGACTTCAGTTCGCCGCCGACGGCGAGCACGGTCGGGACAGATCTCGCAAGCCGGATCGGCTCGGGAACATAGCCACGAGCACGACGAACGAATTGCGGCCGGCCAGCCACCACCGAAACCACGGAATCATCAGCACGCACCAAGATATCGCGATCATGGGTCACGATAAGATCGGCGATTCCGTCGAGCCGCCGCAGCGCCTGCGCGTTGTCAATCAACAGCGGTTCGCCGCAAAGATTGGCACTGGTGGCCACCATGACCGGGCTACAACCCGCACGCACACCTCGCGAACGAAGCGCATGGAAGATGAGGTGATGCAGCGGCACTACCGGCAGCATGATACCCACTAGCGATAAACCGGGAGCTATGGCGGGCGCCAGATTGTGGCGCGATGGCAGGAGGACAATGGGGCGTGCTACCGATTCTAGCAGCGCTAGCTCGGGCGCGTTCGCCTCCGCGATCTCGCTGACGCGCTCGATGGACTCGACCAAAACCGCGAACGGCTTCTGAAGGCGGTGCTTTCTCCTTCGCAAACGCTGCACGGCGTCCTGGTTACGCGCATCGCAAAGAAGCTGGTATCCGCCCAGCCCCTTTATCGCCACGATCTGCCCCCGCGCGATTGCCGCGACAATATCGCTGATCGCATGGCTGAGCCGAGGACCGCATGCTGGGCATGCGATCGCCTCCGCGTGAAACCTGCGGCTTGCCGGATCGGCATAGTCAGCCACGCACGCGGCGCACAAACTAAACGCCCTCATCACAGTGTTGCGACGATCGTACGGAAGCCGTTCGGCGATGGTGTAGCGTGGGCCGCAATGGCAGCAACTGATGAAAGGGTAAAGATAATGCCGATTTTCTGGATCAAATAGCTCTTTGAGGCAGTGCTGGCAGACCGCGGCATCAGCGACGATCTGCGTCGACGATTTCCCGGCTTCGCTCGTACCGATCGAAAAGCCCTTCTCCGAGAGCGCGGCAGTCTCGCGAACGCAGATGTCGACTATGCGTGCCAAGGGAGGCGCCTCGAGCGGCAACGTGGCGACAAACTCCAACGCACGGTGGCCCTCAACCTCGATGATAACGCCCTCAGCGCCATTGATGACAAAGCCCGCCAATCCATACCGAATGGCAAGTCCATAGACGTAAGGACGAAAGCCGACCCCTTGCACTGCCCCACTCACGATGACGCGCAGCCGTGTTCCGTCGCGGGTGGCTGCGGCGCTCATCGCCCTGCGTCCTGGAAGGCGCGTCTCAGACGGCCCGCCTGTCTATCGATCCAGGCGTAGAGCGCGGCAAAACCTTCGCCAGTCCGAGCCGACACTACAATCACGTCGATCTTCGGGTTGACCCGTCTGGCGTATTCGATGGCCTTGCCCAAATCGAATTCGAGCGCCGACGCTAGATCAATCTTATTAATCACCATGAGCGACGAAGCGGCAAACACATCGGGATACTTGAGCGGCTTGTCTTCACCTTCAGTAATCGAGAACACTACGATCTTGCAGGCTTCGCCAAGATCAAAGGCGGCGGGACAGATCAGATTACCCACGTTTTCAATGAAGAGAATACCGCCTGAGAGCAGCGGCAGGCGGCGATAAGCCTCGCCAATCATTGCAGCGTCGAGATGACAATTCTTGCCGGTATTGATTTGAACGGCTGGCACGCCGGCGGCCTGAATCCGTCTGGCATCGTTCGAGGTCTGCTGGTCCCCTTCGATGACCCCGACCCACCGGCTGCACTTGAGCTCGGATACCGCGCGGACGAGCAGCGTCGTTTTACCGGCACCGGGGCTGGACAAAAGATTAAATACAAGCAGGTCATCGGCTGCGAAGAGCGCGCGATTGTTCGCCGCAAGTCCATTATTCTTGTCCAGGATATCGCGCTCAATCTCAACGAGCCGTTTTCTGCTCCTGCCACAGCCCCTCAAATCAGGCGGATCGAGGCCGCTCGGAAGCGCCTGCGCGTTATCCGCCTGGTAATTGGCTGAGCGAGGACAGCGATTATAGCTATCATCAGCGTGATTTGACGGCGGCGGCCGTCGGTCGCCCGGCGGAAGCGCAGAATGGCAATCGCGATTTCCCTGAATGGATCGCTCATGGCTCTCCGCATCATTCTCCTCGGCGCGTTTTGTGGACGGCGTCCCGTCGTGGCAGCCGCAAACAGTACACATCAATCGATCTCCAGCTCCTTCACCCGTATCTGTTCGCCCGCGGTCACCTGCAAGTGATAGCTGCCGCAGCAAGGGCAGCACTCACCGCGCCGAGCAATTTCGACGCTCTTCGAACAGCTCATGCACCAAGCAACGCCTGGCAGTTCGACGATATTAAGAGCCGCGCCCTCGGCAACGGTCCGCGTTGCAGCGGCAGCAAAGCAAAACCTGATCGCTTCAGGCGCCGCATGACTCAGTGCTCCCATCTCCAGACAGATGCTCCGCACCCGCGAAGAGGATCGCTCGTGTACCTTCTCCTCGACGATCTGAATGATGCCAAGACAAATCGCCATTTCATGCATCGCGAACTTCGCTAAGGTTGAGGGTGAACGCGACGCACGGATCGAGGGATGCAATCACCGCATGGACTGCATCTCCGCGTCTTCGAGCCGTCAGCACCGCGCCTTGCAGGTTCCGTACAAGCGGCCCGC
Source organism: Bradyrhizobium sp. CCBAU 11430 (assembly GCF_028128855.1). Classification (NCBI taxonomy): domain Bacteria; kingdom Pseudomonadati; phylum Pseudomonadota; class Alphaproteobacteria; order Hyphomicrobiales; family Nitrobacteraceae; genus Bradyrhizobium; species Bradyrhizobium sp. CCBAU 11430. The sequence continues at coordinate 123,503 of NZ_LBJV01000006.1, read as the reverse complement.
GCCGGTGGAAATTCCACTCCGTCGGCGCAAGAAATTCGAAGCGGGATATTCTACCCTGAGCGTCGAGTTCAACCGCGTGATAGAGACGGCCCCTGGCGCATTCGACCGCGGCCGCTGCACGGCGCGGCCCTAGTTTATATCTTTCGATAATCCCATGCTCCGCGGCGGCAATCTGAGCGCCGGCCTTAAGCCAGGCACATAGCCGGACGATCTCATTAAATCTGGCCATCAGCCGCTCGGCCGCACCGAAGGGTCCCAGCGGGACCCGATCCCGGCTTATCTGGCGCGCCCATGGACCCGTCTCGGGCACATCTCCGTCAACATCGGGACAATAGCAGAACGTCGAGTCGTCCCCGAGCAATCGTTTCGTGATGCTGGGGTCGTCAGCAACAGACAGGAATGAGTGCCCCACCGGAATTGACTTCACGTCGACGTCATTAAGCGCCGCAACGCGAACCGCCAGCGGGCTACCAGACCTCAGCGCCTCCCCCTCATCTAGACCGAGCACGGCAAGCGCAGCGACAATCCGGCCGGTTGCTTCGCGTTGAGCGGAACTCCAGGCTGGCTGTGCGGAGCGGACAAACGCTGACAATTCCGACATCAGGGAGCGGATCGTCGCCGCACTGGCGACATCTAACGTAAGATGTCCGACAAAAAGGCTCCGGGCCAACTCCGCGATGCGCTCAGTAACGATAAGTGCAATACGCTGCCGCCTTGTTGCGCGGGTGATCACCTCGTCGCGCGCCGTCTCGATCGCGGACAAGAATGCAGTTTGCTGCGCAGCGACACACAACGCGAAAAGCCGCGGCAGCACGTTGAGCACTGTCGAGGGCTCCTTTCCGACGAACATCCGCGCCAGCGGCGGCCGGACTCGCGGCAGGATCTCGACCGAGGCGACTGCGTCGGCAGCTAGCAATACGCGGACATCGATTTTGTGGCGGGCAACGAGACTCATGGGCAACACTCCGCCATCATCCCGCGCAAGCTATAGTCCACGCGCATGCGCCGTCTGCGGGGTCCCAGCCGATGCCGAATGCCCGAGAGAGCTCTTCATGTGAAGTACGCCCCGATAATTTCCTGCATGCGCTCGGCTGAGTCCTGTAAATCCTCATCGGCAGCCAACGTAACAGCCGGCACGCCGCCGACCTCCAGTGTATCAAGGATGATGTCGTCGGTAGAATTAAAGAACTGCACGGACCAGACATTCCTAATCCTGGTCGCTTGTACTCGGCAGGTGCCGTAGCCGTGCAACATGAGTTGGACCGGTCCATTGCCCAAGCTTTGCTGTAGGAATGTCAAGTCGATAATGCTCATTGGCAGTGACGTCAGATTGATAACATGGGCGTGCATGCCCAATTGCCACACCCTCGCCCGCTCGCGTATTTCGGCCAGCACCGGTCGAACGTTCATCGCGCCATTCGGCGGCGAGCCGATCACAAGATCGGCCGACGTCAGGTCAGTTGCAGCACGCCGGACAATCTGCGGAATCGACCCGACCTCAACATATTCATGCGCGGGCTCAGTGCCGATGCGCAAGCGCCAGATTCCCGCAAGCACAGACTCCCGGATTTGCGCCAAAGAGCCATCCGGGAGCGCAGCCACGCCGACCACCTCACCTTCTCCGAGCAGTTCGTCAATCAACTTGCGTTCGCCATCGCCGAGATGTGCGAGTCCGTACAGTTGTGTCCGAGCACCGCTTCTCTGACCGCGAACGGCAGCAGCGGCGTTTGCTAACAGCAAGGTGGCGTTCGGATAGTGACTTCCACGCTCGTCCGCGTCGCGCCAGGCGGGGCCGGCGAGCGCACTCATGAGACCGGTATGGAATACATCGAGACTCGCAGAGCCAGTGGCAAGCTCGCTCGTCGCCCGCTCAGCGCCGCCGGATACAACGGGGGTCGCTCGTTTCATGACGCGATGCTCCGTTGTCTGCACCGAGCGGCAATGCACTTGCCGACGCAAGGGCTGGCGGCGTGTGCCCGAATGATCGGTACGGAGATGCGGTTGATGCCAAGCAAACGGTCCGATCTCTCGCTGAGCAGGCAGACTTCATCGTGCCTAGGGCATAGGGTCCGCATCGACGGTCTACGTCGGCCAAGCCCGCCGACCCGTGTGCCACTAACGCCGCGGGAAACCACTGGGTCTTGCATGCCTTGCCGAAACTTTTTGACAACTTCAGGAAGGAAGAATGCGAGCTGGATGATCCGGAGCTCTGACGCGGGCAGCGGCATCACAGTCACCGTCACTTGAGCGTGCGCGGCTATGCGCGCATCGACGCCGCTGACGCCCTCCACGTCAGACGGGGGGCGTCGCGCCGAACCATGCTGCGCCGGCTGCAATTTCATCAAACGCCTTTCTGACGATGTTCGGTTCTGCTAGCAGGCCGCTAGCAAGGCGCATGCCAATCATCGTCTGGCCTCGGATCACGCTCGGGCCAACGGCAGGCGCCTGATATTTTCCAGGCAAACGTTACGTGCGACTGGAATTCGATTTGTGAGAACCCTCACTCGGCGCAAGTGGGCGGAACGGCTACCGTAAGTGCTCTGGCAATTGTGGCTCGTGACCGATCAAGTCCGCAAAGAATCGATTGCTGTCCTGGCCGTTGAGGCTGGCCTCAAGCCCGTCAAGTGCTTCCGAGATCAGCCTTGCTTCATCGTCGTCCAAAACCCGCACCGCGCTGTCGATATGGACGAGCACCTTGGCGCCGACCGTGACATCGGGGAGCAGCATGACCGAGACGCGCCGCTGTTCATTGCCATACTTGCACAGCGCCGTGATACCGTCGGTCTCGGCAATCGTCATTGGCAAGCCAAGGCACATTGTCAGTCGCAGGTCGCTAGACGGGCTGCGCCCTCATCTCATAACTCGCATGGTCAATATTGTTTGCCAACAGCCGTTCTGATGCAGGCAGCGGCGCGCTCCGCGGTTTCACCGGCGAGCCCCACCGCGCTAGAAGCTTACAAGCCAGTTCAATCGCAGGCGCAATCTGAAAGCGCACCGGCGCGGTCAGAGGACCGCCCCAATTCTCCACGTCCAACGGCTGACAGCCGATGAGAGCGAGCTCTCGCGGGCGGCGGCCAAGAAAATCGGCCGCGCTCAAGACCTCCTGAAAACCGGTCTGATGCAGGCTCACTTTCTTGGCACCAGTAAACTTCGGCACTTCGTCATCTCGTACAAGCTCCAACTGCCCGGGCGGCAATCCATAGTCGATGGCATCGAACACGACCAGGCAATCGGCCTGTTCAAGAAAACTGACGAGGTAGAGTCCCTGGGTACCGCCATCGAGAACGGTGACATTATTATCGACGGTGTAGCGGCGATGAAACTCTTCGACCACTCGCACGCCGAAGCCCTCATCGGCCCACAGGATATTGCCGATGCCGAGCACGAGGATCCGTTTTTTGTCTTTCGGATTGAACATTCGCTTCCCGGTCAATCGCCAAACCCGCGCTCAGCCGATCTTTTGGAAAAGAAGCTGCGGCGCGAGATGATGTCTTCCCGGATCACCGCGTAGATGTGGACCAGCGCGAACATCACGATGACCCACAGGCCGAGATGATGCAGGGTGTGGACGTCCTGACTGTTCGGCCAGATTGAAAACACCCAGCCAAACACCTTGTACTGCCAACTGTCAGTACCGGCACCTTGCCCATACAGTGCAAAGCCTGTGACGACCATGAAGCTGATCGTCTGTGTAAACATGAAGAACATTGCGAGCTGAGCAAGGCGGTCGTGCCCGAGGCGCCTCTCAGGCCCCCCTGTAAGAAACGCATACCAACGAATCTCCTGATACACCTCCCGCCAAAAGCACCGGCGCCAGAGCGGCACGCAAAAGATCTGCATGGCATGCGCATTTCCCATCAAGGCCCAGTAGATGCGCAGAAGAAAGCCAACGCTGGCCACATATCCCGCCGCGAAATGGGCAAAGCGGATATAGCCGAACAGGAAATCGTCGCTTGCCTCTTCCTTCATCGCTGGTGTGCCGATCCCAATAAGGTAGCCAGTTAAACTTAGTACCAGAATGGCCGCCGCGTTAGCCCAATGCCACAGTCGCACCGGCGCATAAACGTAGGCGACGCCAGTGCCAATGCTGCGATCAATCGGTGCCGCACCGTCGGCGGCGAGGAGCTTCTGAGCCCTATCCAGCATGGACCTAACGCACTTTGACTGAAGCCATTTCTTGGCCCTCAGGACTCATCACGTGCGTCGAGCAAGCCAAGCACGGATCAAAGGAATGGATGGTGCGCAAGATTTCCAGGGGCCGCTGCGGATCGGCCATCGGGGTACCGATCAGCGAAGCTTCAAACGCGCCAATATTGCCTTTGGAATCCCGAGGAGATCCATTCCACGTCGTCGGAACGACACATTGATAATTATCGATCTTAGCGTCCTTGATCTTGATCCAGTGGCCGAGTGCACCGCGAGGCGCCTCAGTGAACCCGTAGCCCTTGGCCTCCTTACGCCAGCTTTCCGGGCCCCATTTGCTAACGTCGGCAGTTGCCGTATCGCCTGCCTTGAGCTGGACTACGAGCTTATCCTGAAAATAACGCATTTGGTGCGCCGCCCACTGGCATTCGAGCGCCCGCGCCGCTGTACGGCCAAGCGTCGAGAACAGCGCAGTCAGAGGGAGATTGAGCCCCTTGAGCAGTCTCTCGGCGGGCTCCTTGAACTCGGCTTTGCCTTGCGCATAACCGATGATGTATCGCGACAACGGCCCGACCTCGACGGCGTGGCCACGCCACCTCGGCGCTTTGATCCAGGAATACTTGCCGCCTTCGTCGAGTTCCTTGATATCTGTCTTGCTGCCTTTGAATTCTGGCCCAAGTTTAAAACTCGGCTCAGTGATGCCGTCCCAGGGATGGAGCCCACCGCTATCACTGGGGTATTTATACCATGAATGCGCGATGAATTCCTGGATCTGCTCGGGATCACCATGGTCGATCGGCAGTATCTCATTGAGATTGCCATTAAGAATGATCCCGCGCGGCAGCTTGAGACTTTTCTCAGAACAATCATTGGCATTTTCGGGGATGTCGCCATAGGACATCACGCTTTTGCTCGACAGGCCACCGCCGTGGAGCCAGTCCTTATAGAACGAGCAGATTGCAGCAATGTCGGGCAGATAGACCTGCTCGACAAACTCGATTGAGCGGTCGATGATCGAAGATACGATATTCAGTCGCTCCATATTGATCGCGCCCACCGCACCGATTCCGTCGATGTTGATCGCGCAGGAGACGCCGCCGACCAGCCAGTTCGGATGCGGGTTCTTGCCACCATAGATAGCTTGGATCTTGACGATCTCCTTCTGGAAGTCCAGCGCCTCCATATAATGAGCTACCGCCATCAGGTTTGCTTCCGGTGGTAGCTTGTAGGCCGGATGCCCCCAATAGCCATTCTTGAACGGACCGAGTTGCCCTGACCCGATGAATTTGCTGAGCCGGATCTGCAAATCTTTAAAATAGCCGGGGGATGACAGCGGCCAGGGCGAGATAGACTGCGCGAGCGCCGAGGTTGACTTGGGATCGGCCTTGAGCGCGGAAACCACGTCGACCCAATCCAGCGCATGCAAGTGATAGAAATGTACGAGGTGATCATGCACGAGTAGGCACAACTGCATGATATTACGGATCGAATTGGCATTCTCCGGAATCGCAATTCCCAGTGCATTTTCAACCGCGCGCACGGAGGCGAGCGCATGGGTGCCGGTGCAGACCCCGCAGATCCGCTCGGTGAACGCCCAGGCGTCGCGCGGATCGCGCCCGCGCAGGATGACTTCGATGCCACGCCACATCGTCCCGCTTGAGACCGCATTGCGAATTACATTGTCGGAATCGAGATTGGCTTCGACGCGGAGGTGGCCTTCGATCCGCGTCAGCGGATCGATGACGATTCGCCTACCGGAACGATCGAGACTGAACCCATTCGGCGTCTGGACGGCCACCTTCGTGTCTCCTCAACTCGGGTCGCCTTTATCGGCCGCGCGATCCGGCTTGTGGGTCAACCGCTTCACGGCGGTGACCGCCGCATGAGCAGCGACCGTTAGCCCGACCACCCCGGCAGCGGCCATGCCGATCTTGTCGGCGTTCTCCTCGATTCCGAACTGCTTAATGGTTGTGAGTCGGTCGTAAAACGAACCTTTGTCCCAGAAGCTGTCCTCGGAACAACCGAGGCAGCCGTGACCGGATTGAACGGGAAATGAGACGCCGCCGTTCCACCGAACGGCCGAACAGGCATTGTAGGTGGTTGGCCCCTTGCAACCCATCTTGTACAAGCAATAGCCCTTGCGGGCGTACGTATCGTCCCACTCTTCGACGAATTGGCCAGCGTCGAAATGGGAACGCCGATAGCACTTGTCGTGAATGCGCTCGGAGTAAAACATACTTGGACGTCCTAGGCGATCGAGCTCCGGAAGTTTTCCGAACGTGACTATGAAAGTCACGAGACCACTCATGATCTCTGCGATAGGAGGACACCCGGGCACCTTGATGATGGGCTTGTCGGTGATCACCTTATCGATCGCCGCCGCGCCAGTCGGATTGGGCTTGGCCGCTTGCACGCATCCCCAGGACGCACACGTGCCCCAAGCGATGATCGCCATGGCCCCTTCCGCCATCCACCTGAGCTTTTCAACGAACGGTTTGCCGCCATCAATGCAGAACATGCCCCCTTCCTTCAACGGCGGATTGCCTTCCACTGCGAGCACATAGCGGCCTTTGTACTTGGCACGGGTTTCTTCCAGGATGGCCTCAGCCTGATGTCCAGCCGCCGCCATGAGCGTATCGTCGTAGTCGAGCGAAATCATCGACAGCAGCGCGTCTTTAATCAAGGGATGGGCCGAGCGGATAAAGCTTTCCGAGCAACAGGTACACTCGAGCCCGTGCAACCAGATGACGGGCACACGCGGTTTGGTTTCCAGGGCGTGGGCAATACTGCTTGGGGTGAGCGAACCAAGCCCCAAGCTCGCGGCCGTCACACTACAGAATTTATGGAAACTACGACGCGTGATACCCTGACGTCTGATCACGCTGTAGAACGTTTCCGTTGCATCATCCATGAAACCTTCCAAGTGAGTAGCCGTGGCCGTTACGAATTGCTGATGGTTCAGCAAGAACCAGGCCAGCGAAGCGAAAGACTTAGGACATCAATCGATCGCTGAGATTTTCGAAATTGTGAACCCAGCCACCCACCAGTAGCTTTGCCATGGATCTGTCATGCTAATGGTGTTCAGTTTCGAAGATGTGAGCACATCAACAAATCAGTACGATGGCTCACCTCTGCACGCAGACTATCCTACAATCGCTACGCTCATCAGTCCGATTGTCGAATAGAATTGGTGCAGTTGACGGGCACTGCACTGCCTTCCCCCAATCAGGCTTGCCGATTGCTGACCAACGAGGCGTTCAAGCTCTGATGCTCGCGACTGCACAGGCAGCCCGTCCAAAAGCGGCCGTCGAGCGAGGAAGAGAGGCGGCAATGGACCGAGCTGCGATGCGCCCCGCTGACGTTGCTTTACAGTCTGGATCGACTCGATCTGACTTTGGTAATAGCGGCAGGTCGCACGTGATCGCTACGGCGCTGTGGGCAAGAGACCGGACGTTTAAAGTTATCATCAAGAAGCCTTCATCACGCAAGCCCATCGTTGGCAAGGCGCGACGTCTGGGCGCATCGCGACACTCACCGGCTTGCAGGGGCTTCTTCGGAAGGCGATCGCGTCTTGACGCATCGGTACGATCCATCCGACACGGATAGATGGCAACGGCAAGACTCAGTCGAAATCCATGGGTACTAGCAACACTGCCTACCTACTACCCAAAACGGATCATCGAGCCTTTTGGCGGAGAGTCATCGGATTATGGCAGCATAGACGATAAACTGGACTTGTTCGCGGTAGTACTTCCGGATTTCCCCGGGCGCTGCCGTTCCGACCACCACGACCAGACGCTCTTTTGGGTCGCAGAAGAATTGTGTGCCGTAGGCGCCGGTCCAGGTGAACTCTCCTGGATTGCCCGGAACCGCCGAGAGCCCCCCGGTTAGCCGTACAGCCACTCCAAGCCCGAAGCCGAAGCCGGCACGATGCGGCTCGACATTGGCGACTTTATTCTTGATCTCTGGCCCAAGGTGGTTGGAGATCATGTGGCCCACCGTCCTCGGACCAAGAATTCGCTGCCCGTCCAGCTCCCCGCCATTGAGCAGCATTTGTCCAAAGCGCACGTAGTCACCCACTGTCGCAAATGCGCAGGCTCCGCCGCAGTCAAACTTCGTCTGGCTTTCGAGGAGTCCGATGTCTTGCGGCTTTCCCGTCAGGGGGTCCTCCGAAAATGGACGCGCGAGGCGGTCGCGTTGCCATTCCGACAAATGGAAAGTGGCATCTTGCATTTTGATGGGCTTCCATAGGTTCCGGGTGAGATAGTCGCCCAATCGGTGTTCGCTGACCTGTTCAATGACAGCACCCAGCACATCGGTCGAGAAGCCGTATTCGAATTCAGTCCCCGGTTGGTGCGCTAGCGGCAGCTTGGTAATCGCTTCAATGAAAGCCTGCTTATCGCCTCTTAGGGGCGGATCGGCGAAACCGGGATAGAGACGCACCACTTGGTCTGAGCTGCCGGGCGCACCATAGGTGAGTCCGGATGTGTGGCGATAAAGATCGTGGATGTAGATCGCAGAACTCTGTGTTCGGAATTCTAATGAGCCATCATGCTGTGGCACTGCCACCTTCATGTTTGCGAATTCCGGGTAGTAATCAGTAAGCTTGGCTTGTAGAGGTAGGCGACCTTGCTCCATGAGGATGAGCCCCGCAACGGCCACCATCGGTTTGGTCATAGAAGCAAGCGCGAAGATCGCATCGAGTCGCATCGGCCTTCCTTTTGCGGGGTCGAGTTGGCCGTACGCTTTGTAGTGAATCAACTTTCCGTCTCTTGCGATTGCAACCACCGCGCCTGGAACGCGTTTACTTGCGATCTCACGAGCGAAGAAGTCGTCTAGCTTGGCAATGCGCTGCTGAGAAACGCCTACCTCATCGGCCGCTGCTTCGGGCAGAGGCGCGGAGTGCACCGAATTGAGAGCGAATCCAGCAGCTGCCGTGGCGATAGCAAGCTTTTTCATTGTACCCTCGGACTGGGCCCAGTTTGCTAGACTGCTGCCCGGCATTATCGGAATGTCAGGCCGCAGCGCTAAGACGATTCGGTGCCCCTCCTGGCACAGTGTCTGTCGATGAGCGCCAAAGTGAAGATTGTCGCCAAGGCGAACATCACCATACCACCGGCGACCACACCTGCCTCACGCCAGCGCGACGCCTGGACGAAGTCTACGACGTAGGCCGACAACACCTTGGTGCGTCCAGGAATATTGCCGCCGATCATCATCACGACGCCGAATGTGCCGATCGTATGAGAAAAGCCAACCACGGCGGCTTTAATGAATTCCAGTCGCGCCAGTGGCGCGGTGACGGCAATGAAGGCGTAGAACGGCGGAACGCGCCCGTTCGTTTCCAAGGGGAGATCGCCTATCGCAACAAAGGCGCTACGGATCGGCTGCACGACCAACGGCAGCGCCGAGAGGACCGATCCGACGACGATTCCGGCGAAGGTAAAGGCTAGCGTACGCTCGCCCCAGAAAGAGGCGAGAACGCCACCCGGTCCGTGGGGGCCGAGCAAAACGAGGACGCAAAAGCCGAGAGCCGTTGGCGGCAGCACCAGCGGCAGGACGATCATCGTGGCCACCGCCTCGCTCGCAAAGGTCTTTGAGCGCGCTAGCCACCAAGCGAGGGGCACACTAATCAAGAGAAGGATCACGGTCGTCACACTGGCGAGCTCAATCGTGAGCGCAAGGGATTGCGAAATCTCTGCCCAAACCACTTCCATCTGCGTCAGCCCGCCAGAGAGTGTGGGCCGACGTATCCTGACAGTGATAGCCTGCACGTGCGGCTCACACGGGGAGGTGGCGCGAATGGCCAATTGGTCGCGCGGCGGCTCGCGGCGGCCGCCAAATTCACGCGCTTCCTTTGTGCGAGCAAGAGCAGCATCGCAAGCCTCATCGACAACTCCTGTGGCAGGTCCGCTTCGGTCCATATGACCGGGCAACTTCTCATTTGTCGTCAGCAATTCCTGTGCCGGGTGCGAACAGTGGCAGCTCCATGCTCAATGCGAGAGACAGTCGAGTGGAAGGCGACGTCACTTTGGAGTGGACCTAACACTCTGTCAGGTTTTCGGCATCATTGTTCCCGAGCAAACAGCGACGGCCCCGCAACGAAGCGTTCGACTTTGCCGGCCGAAGAGGATCCTATGTGGTTGGTCGACGGCTCGCCGCGGCGGTAGTGCAGCGGGCGGAAGCAAGCTCGCCGTTTGGCCGCAACACGAACGGTTAGCCGAGAACTCGTTGTAACGCTGCCTCTGCGAGGTCGCAAAGGCCCGAGGAGCCGCGAGCGAAGGCCGCCTCGTGGTCGACATAGCCAATGCATCGTAAGCAAAGGCCTGGAGACAAACGCCCCCCCGTGCACAGCGAGCTTTGTCGCTAGCCACAACGCAGTTCATCCATCAAAGGCTTTTCAGAACAATCTGTTCCCAAGCGGCGCTTCCATCCGACAAATGCGTGCGATCCAAACTATCGATTTTACCGATGCCGCGTGTTGTTGCATCGATCTCAGCAGTGTGTGCATATCGATCACGCTAACGCTCCCAGGCGAGACGTAACTCCGCCAAGGCGGCGCTACGCTGCAATTATTTTGTTCGATCTTACGCATGCGGTCCGCGCTCGACTGAGCCGATGCGCCCGGGGCAGACGACTTGTCCACGACTGATCAATCGGCCGGAGTTTAGGCATCTGGTGCATATCTTGCTTAAGGAGAATGGACAACGTAACTAAGCGCCTGCCTTTGGAAGGACGCGCCGGCTCCCGGAACCGTCTTCAATCGGACACGGCTAAAATGATGAGTCTCGTATGACGCTGCCGCCTCTGAAGGGCGCGGCGGCTCGCATTCGAGTATATTCGGGAAGGAAGCGTCATGACCACCATGGCAACTGCGGCGCCCGCACGCGCGTCGCAAGTTTGGTATAAGATACTCTACGTCCAAGTGCTGATCGCGATCATTATTGGCGCCGTGGTCGGCTGCCTCTGGCCATCTCTAGCCACCAACGACTGGATTAAGGCTCTCGGTGACGGGTTCATCAAGCTTATCAAGATGGTGATCGCGCCGATTATTTTCTGCACCGTCACATCTGGTATTGCGCATATTCAGGATGCGAAGAAAGTCGGGTGCGTCGGCGTCAAGGCGCTGTTCTATTTCGAGATCGTGTCCAGCTTTGCCTTGCTGTTGGGCCTTGTTATGGGCAATCTCGTCCAAATCGGCCATGGCCTTACGGTCAAGCCGGATGCTGCGGCGGTCGCCAATTACGTCAAGCAAGCGGAAGCTTCGAAGTCCGTCGACTTTTTTCTCAACATCATTCCCGATAGCGTGATCGGCGCCTTCGCTCGCGGGGATGTTCTGCAGGTTCTCCTGTTCGCGATCCTTTTCGGCTTTTCTCTGATGGCGCTGGGAAAGCGTGGGGAGCGGCTGCGCGGCATGATTGACGACGTCGCGCAAGCCGTGTTCGGCGTGATCGCTATTGTAATGAAAGCGGCCCCGGTCGGCGCCTTCGGCGCCATGGCTTTCACGGTCGGCAAGTTCGGGCCGGCAGCGCTCGGTAATTTGATCGGTCTGATCGCGCTGTTTTACGCAACAGCCGCGCTGTTTGTTGTGGTGGTACTCGGCCTGATCGCGCGCCTCGTCGGCTTTTCAATTTTCAAGTTCCTTGTCTATATCAAAGACGAGATTCTGATCGTGCTCGGTACGTCGTCCTCCGAAAGCGCGCTGCCGCAATTGATGGAGAAGCTCGAGCGGCTGGGCTGCTCCAAGACGGTCGTCGGACTGGTGGTGCCAACTGGCTATTCCTTCAACCTCGACGGCACTAACATCTATATGACACTTGCAACATTGTTCATTGCCCAGGCACTCGGGGTCGATCTCTCCTTTAACCAGCAGCTCACGATCTTGCTCGTGGCAATGCTAACGTCGAAGGGAGCAAGCGGCGTCACCGGCGCGGGCTTCATCACCCTCGCTGCGACATTGTCGGTGGTAAACCCAGCGCTGGTGCCGGGCATGGCAATCGTGTTTTCGATCGACAAATTCATGAGCGAGGTTCGCGCCCTGACCAACATCATCGGCAATGGTATCGCGGCCGTGTTCGTATCCTGGTGGGAAGACGAGCTAGAGCACGGGACGCTGCAGGCTCGACTCAACCAGCCCACAGCTTCGACCACTATCGACCCTACAAGCACAATGAAGTAGGTCCCGGATCTTAACCGCCACCATCCGAACACGAATTGACTCGAATCGGCCAAGCCGACTTAAGGCGAGCTGGCACTTTCTCATGCGCTCTCCAGTGCACCGCTCTTGCGCCCGCGTCGCGGCCGGGCAGGTCCTCCTGAAAAGCACGCGATCAAAGAAATAGCGGCTTCTTCAGGGTGGATTTCGCTGGAATCCAGCGCGGCATGACACCGAACCGACGGTGCCGTGGGCGGCTCGCCGCAGTTCAGATGGAGGTATCCTTGACCGAGCAGCTAGGCGCGATGGCCCAATCGCACCGGTAGCACTCGCGCAACTTTTCGTTCCTGTCTCGGCACATGAAGGTTGTGCTTTCCTTCGCAGACTGTGCCGGGGGCGGCCGCTTGTTTCTGTTCTTTGCCGGTTCGGAGGCGCGCCTGATCGTTTAGCTTCAACCTCTCGGCTGAACTAGATCCTCGGTCCTCGGTCCGGGGGGCGTAAGCAGGGCGCATCGGGGCAGGCTCGAACGAATGCCGGGAGGGCTATCGGCAGGGGCGGAAAGTCAGAAATTTCAGCTTCGAGTGCTGCCCGTCAGCGGCACCTCTTCGAAAGTTTAGGACAACTATACGCATGTTTATAATGCGTTTTTTCCCCGCACGTGCTGAGTTCGGCAGCAGGTGATCAATCTCGGGCACGCTCGACCCAAGCGACGAGGATTGCCCCATTTTTGCCTAAAATGCTATAGCTCTCCCGCCGGAGACAGGCCGGACGGTCTCAAAATGTCTATCCAGATAAGCAGTCTTAAACGTTCAGCCCCTCAGTTGACCTTCGGCGGCATAACGCTAGCCGCTGTTACATTAAGTTGCGTATACCTCAATGCCCATTTCGCCGCGACGGCGTTCGCCTATTTGTTAGTAGTCTTGCTATTTTCATTGATGGGCAGCTTCATCGCGTCGTCCGCGCTTTGCATCATGGCAATCGCTGCTCTCGCATACTACTTTGCGCCGCCGGCGTTTAGCCTGCAAATCGACGACTCCCGCGATCTTCCAGTGGTTGTCGCATTCTTTCTTGTCTCCATTGTAGGAACGTACCTGATCGGAAAGCTCCGCCAGGAAAGAGAGGCTGCGCGTGTAGCTGCGGTCAAGCTTCAGCGCAGCGCGGCGGATTTGGAGGATCGTGAAAAACGGTGGCGAGCAATCTTCGAGCACAATCCGGCCATGTACTTCATGCTCGATAAAGCCGGCACTGTCCTTAACGTCAATACATTCGGCGCGACACAACTCGGCTATGCTCCTGCAGATCTGATCGGCCACTCCGTACTCGGCATATTTCTTGAGGAGGATCGCGCATTCGTTCACAACTGCATTCGGGCGTGCCTTGAGGATATTGGACAATCGCGCACGTGGGACGTCCAGAAAGTCAGGAAGGACGGCTCCGTGTTGTGGGTACGTGAAAACGCCAAAGCCATGCTTTGGGCGGACGACCGGCCCATTGTCCTTATCGCCTGCGAAGATGTCACGGAGCGAAAGCGGACCGAACTCGCCCTGCAGCGGAGCGAAGCACATTTGGCTCAAGCGCAGGAGTTGAGTCATACAGGCAGCTTCAGCTGGAACGCCACCACTGGCGAGGCATTCTGGTCAAAGGAAACATTTCGGATTTTCCAATTAGATCCTCAAACGATCCCCTCGCCGCAGCTTGTCGTTGATCGCACTCACCCAGATGATAGGGCTTCGGTTAAAGAAGTTATCGATAGAGCGATGCGAGACTTGAGCGGTTTCGAGCACGAGTATCGATTGCTGCTACCAGACGGCTCTGTGAAGCACATCCGTGCTAAGGCACGGCTCACGAGAAGCGCTTCTGGTGAAATCGAGTTTGTTGGGGCAGCTACCGATATTACGGCAGCGAGGAGGGCAGAACAGCAGTTGCGTCGCAGCGAGGCCTATCTGGCCGAGGCCCAGCATCTCACCCACACAGGGAGCTGGTCCTGGGACGTCCACGGGCTAGATTTCGTTTATCGGTCCGCGGAAGTTGACCGATTGTTCGGCTTTGACCCACAAGAGCCGGTATCGATAGAGACCATTCGCTCGCGCATCCATCCGGAAGACTTGCCACGGTTACAGGAGGTGCAGCGCCAGGCGAGAGAAAAGGAGCAGGAGCGGTTCGAATATGATTTCCGTATCCTTCTGCCAGATGGCAGGACAAGGCGCATACACTCGGTTGCGCATGTTGTCGCCGCTAGTGATGGTAAGGTCAGCGAGCTGATCGGAACACATATGGATGTCACCGATCAACACGCAGCTAGGGAACGCCTGGAAAACACGCTTGTCGCGCTGCGCGAAAGCGAACAGCGCTTTCGCGACTACGCCGAGACAGCTTCCGACTGGCTCTGGGAGACCGGTCCAGATCATCGGGTGACCCGCTTATCCGAGCACACCAGCACTGCAGGAATTTTGGCCACTGGATTGATGGACCTGCCTCGCTGGGAGATTGCGTGCGACGTCGAAGAGGAGCCCGAAAAGTGGCGGCAACATCGGGCGACGTTGCAGGCGCGTCAGCCGTTTCGGGATCTCGTCTACCGTACCGTGAATCGGATGGGATCTCCGATCTACGTCCGCACGAGTGGCAAGCCTTTCTTCGACGGAAACGGTAATTTTCTGGGCTACCGTGGCGTCAGCACTGACATCACAGCCATTATCCGCGCCGATCAGACCGAACAAGACCTGCGAAAGGCACAGGCGGAGCTTGCCCATGTGACGCGTGTAACGACGTTAGGAGAACTGACAACCTCCATCGCCCATGAGATAAACCAGCCACTCGCCGCCATTCTCACCAACGCCGATGCGTGCCTCGGATGGATGGCTCGCGAAACTCCTGATCTTGCCGAAGCGCGCTCTTCAGTGGAATGGATCATCGAAGACGCGATCCGGGCAAGCGAGGTGATCCGTAGCGTTCGCGCACTCGCGAAGAAAGGCGAGATTGAGATGGTGCCGCTCGACATTAATGATGTCGTCCGGGACGTCGTTGCGCTGGTAACACGAGAGCTGGTGAGCCACCGGGTGACGTTGCGAACCGAGTTAACGGCCGTTCTGCCTAGGATCCTCGGTGACCGAATTCAGCTACAACAGGTGATCATCAATCTGGTAATGAACGGAATCGAGGCGATGGACGCAATTACAGACCGGCCGCGCGAACTTCTGATTCAATCATCCAAGGACGATCTGGGGCGCGTGCAGCTTGCCGTGGCCGATTGCGGCGTCGGGATCGCTGAGAAGGACGCTGACCACGTGTTGGACCCCTTCTTCACCACCAAGTCGAGTGGCCTTGGAATGGGACTTTCGATCTGCCGATCTATCGTGGAAGCTCACGGAGGGCGGCTATCGCTTCTTCATAAAGATGAACCGGGCGCGACCTTTCAGTTTTTCTTGCCCGTGCATAAGGAGGCCCTCCAGTGACAGGACCGTTTGACTCGCTAGGTGAGCGTAGCAATGCCGAGGCCTCGACGAAGGCGATCGTCTTTGTCGTTGAGGATGACATCTCGGTGCGCCGCTCGCTTACTAACCTTTTCCGCCAGGTAGGATTGGAGGTCGTTGCGTTCGGATCGGCCCGGGAAATGCTGCAGAGCACAATTCCGGACGTCACAAGCTGTCTAGTTCTTGATGTCCGGCTGCCGGGCCTGAGCGGCCTTGACTACCAGACCGAGCTGGCCAGGTTGAACATACACATCCCGATCATTTTCATCACCGGTCATGGTGACATTCCCATGACCGTCAGGGCCATGAAGGGAGGTGCGGTCGATTTTCTCAGCAAGCCGTTCCGCGATCAGGAATTGCTCGATGCCGTGGTTGCGGCGACCGAACGCGATCGCAAGAGGCGGGAAACTCAGCGAACCGTCACGAACTTGCAGTCTCTATTTGGGACCTTAAGCCCGCGAGAGCAGGCGGTGATGAAACTGGTCACGGCCGGCCTGATGAACAAGCAGGTAGCCGCCGAACTTGGGCTTGCCGAAATCACCGTCAAGATCTACCGGGGTCACGTCATGAAAAAGATGCGTGCCCGGTCGCTGGCCGAGCTGATCAGAATGAGCGAGACGCTGGGACTTCGTGCAAATCATCCTGAACAAACGCAAGTATGATTTTACAGTTTCATCTCTCCAGCCCATTTTCGCCGAAGGTGGCTAACACTTTGGCAGCCACTGTTCCTGCGTCAGGAGAGCTCATCTTGCCCACGCCTTTGATTTCCGTCGTTGACGACGACGCCTCAGTCCGTGCGGCGACAGGGAACCTCTTGAAATCGCGTGGCTACGTCGTTCAGATATTTGCGTCGGCCGAGGCGCTCCTGCGGTCCCCGCAGTTGAACGAGATATCCTGTGTCATTACCGATGTGCAGATGTCGGCCATGAGCGGGCTGGAGCTGCTGGCGCAAATGCGGACGCGTGGCTACGAAGCACCATTCATTTTCATTACAGCGTTCCCCAGCGAGCGTGTGCGCACGTCAGCCCTGGAGGCGGGCGCAATTGGCTTCCTCGCCAAACCATTTGGCGGACAAGAGTTACTTAAGTGCCTCGACAACGCACTGAAGGCATATAGCGCTCGAGGCGGTATCTGATTCCAACCTGCAGCTTGAGTTGATGTCCGATCTAAAAGCTCGTGGGCAACAATCAAGTCGGCTGGCAACGTTCTCAGTCCGAACCCCGGCTTACTCCAAATATGCTACGGCCAGCATTTTCTTGCGCCTCCAGGCTTTACCGATTTGGGCGGCTGCAGAACAGACTATTCTGCGAGAGACGCTGGCACTGGCTCATTCCACGCCTACGCTCATGGTAATAAAGAGCGGTCGTTGCGCCTAAGCGTTCTTAGCTCCATCTGGAGCGAGGTTATCTATTCCATTGCAGAGCGGAGTTGCCCGCGTGCGCCCGGCACGCACGAGATTGGCTATGCTCAGCCCTACCGCGGTGACGACGAGAATGGAGCTTCGCTTGTAGCCCCTCATGTCTTACGCACCGCTTCTCTGGTGAGAGTGTTCTGCACGATCCTCGTGCTCACCAGATCCTTACGTCCGTTGAGCGGGCCCGGGTTGTCCATTGGGCAGCCGCTTCGCTGTACATTGTTGCGACCGACTCTCGTCCGGCGTCCACGCCATTATTTCTTCGCAAGCTTCATCTGCAGAAGAGTTGTGGTTCGAGCCGTCCAACGTGCTCGGCGCCACCCGTCCCGCCCCCCGGTTGGCGGGGGGCAGAACAGGTCGTCGCCGCAGGCGGGCATTCTCAGCAATATGCTTGTTCAATAGGCCCCTAATTTCGCAGGCGCGAACAATCAGCAACTGCTCAGCCAAGGAGAATTGAGGAGAGAGCATTCTGAGCTAAGTAAGGTACTCTGGCTAACCGCCGCCCGCCGCACGGAAGTGCGGAGCAGGCTAGATCACCAGGGGCCTAATGCCCGGTGATTCCATGGTCACATGAAATCATCTTCATAATCGTATGTTGGAGCACTCGCTGGCATCTCGATTTTACGATCTTGGCTGTCGTCAGCTTTGCGAAGATACCGCGAAGCGGTGCCTTCTCGCTGCCACTTGCCCTCGCCATTCCTCACCCACTTGTCTGACCTCGCTGGGTCTAGGACCATGTTATCGGCGTCAACCTCGACGAACCCCATCTTTGCAGCACGGGCTCTTGCCTCCGGATTCGCCGGACGCAAATTTAGCAGTGGCCACTCACCGGCGATTCCAAGTTGATGCTCGAGCAGAATATCGCCAGCGTTCTCGACAAGCGGATGAACGACCTGAAGATCTACAGTAGCAGTCGTCCCAGATCGGCCGGGAAACAGCTCCTGCCAGTTTTCGACCTCGAAATTCGTCATGCTGTCGCCCCCTTCCATTCGTAAAAGGCCGACACTCTCGCTTCCTAGTTGATAGCTGAAGTATCGCGCGTTATCAGAATCTGAAGCTGTTCCATATTTCTGTGCAAGCTCTGCAGTTCGTGCCGCTTTCCGAGAGACGAAGTCCGAATATTCATGTGGGTTATCGGCGATTTTCCTGATTTCGTCGCTGTGATAGCCCTGTGCCGCCATTCTGAACGACCGCTTATCGAGCTCTACGATAGGCGGGCTTGAATCAAGCCAATAGGGCCGTGTTGTCGAAGACGAAGTGCCGCTGGAGTTTGACGGGGCTAAACGCAGCTGCCGAAACGCATCCGCGAAACTGTCTGCGTCGTTTTGCTCATCAGTCTCGTCAAGGGGAGAGGATGTGAAATAGGACGAGCCATTGATCCGATTATACATGCAATTGGTGCTCCGGTCGGGCATGAATTTCCACGTCTGGTTCAGGCTTGCTAGGCCCTGCGGCGCAGATAGGGACTCAGGCTTACGAAAATCTGACGTGATGCTGCCGGCCGCCCTCACGTTAGCTGACGCAGGGCCTGCTTCTAGTGGAACGTGGTGCGCTTGCGCATTGATTCACTAGGTTGAATGAGAAGCGAGCAGTGCGAGGATCCTCCTCCGTTGGAACGGTCGATCCCCGATTCACTGCCGATGCCAATTGGATCCTTTGCATCGATCGCGATACTGGGCAGAAGCGCATTGTAGAGCGCGCGCTTCATGACGGCTGCATCGCGACCCGTCCAATCCCAGCATACGGTTTGGAGCATCATCAGGCCAATCAAGGTGGAACTCTTGGCTCCTGTGGCGGATTGCAAATGGCTCCTGAACGGCTTCGCCAGCACCTTGCAGGCCGACAGGCACCCAAAGCCTCCTATAGGGTGGCCGATCCTACTACACTGAGGCGGGCTGACGTAGCATCGCTCGAGGTTGCGAGACCCACGGCAGCTACAGCGACTCCGGATTGGGAACTCGTCGAGATCCATGACCCACCAACCGAGGAAAGGAGCCGCAAGCCGAACGCGTCGGCGCCGAAACCTGACGCTTCGATAGCAACACTGCAGTCTCATTCCACAGTGACGGATTTCGCGAGATTGCGCGGCTGATCCACGTCCGCGCCACTTACGAGGCCGGTATGGTAAGCCAAGAGCTGGACCGGAATAGCATAGACCATCGGCGTAAAGCTTGCGACCATTGTTGGCAGAACGATGGTCACGAGCGTGTCCACCGTCGCTTCCGAAGCGCCCTTCGCATCGGTGATCAGGATGATCTTTCCGCCGCGAGCCGCCACTTCTTGCATGTTCGAAATGGTCTTCTCGAAAACGCCATCGTAAGGCGCGATCACCACCACAGGCATAGCCTCATCGACCAGTGCGATCGGCCCGTGCTTAAGCTCGCCGGCGGCGTAACCTTCTGAGTGGATATACGAAATTTCCTTCAGCTTGAGCGCGCCCTCCAACGCCAGCGGAGCCGATGTGCCACGACCGAGGTAGAGTGCCGCCCTCGCGCCGGCGATATAGCGCGCGAGCTTCTCAATTTGCGGCTCGACTAACAAGGCCGCAGCGACCAACCGCGGCACCTCGATGAGCTCTTGCACGAGCTTCGATTCATCGATTTCAGACAGCTTACCTCGCTCTCTCCCTGCTGCGATGGCAAGCACCGCCAGTACCGTCAGCTGGCAGATAAATGCCTTGGTGGAAGCGACGCCGATCTCCGGCCCAGCCAGCGTCGGCAGAACGGATTCGCTCTCGCGCGCAATCGTCGACGTCGGGACATTAACTACAGATATCGTATGCAGGCCCTGGCCCTTGGCGTATCGCAACGCAGCTAGTGTGTCGGCCGTCTCGCCCGATTGCGAGATGACGATCGCGAGATCGCCCCGGCGCAGAGGCGCCTCCCGATATCGAAACTCAGAGGCTACATCTATCTCCACAGACAAGCGCCCCAGCCGTTCGAACCAGTATTTGGCGATGTGCCCGGCGTAGCTTGCCGTGCCGCACGCAGTAATTGAAATGCGCTGAATGGAATTGAAGTCGAAGGGCAATGCGAGCGGCAGCGCTACCCGCTTGGCCGCCTCATCGAGATAATGCGCCAATGTCTGCGCGACCACTGTCGGCTGCTCGTGGATTTCTTTAGCCATGAAGTGGCGATAATTAGCCTTTTCCGCAAGGAGAGACGACACAGCAAACTTTGATGTTTCCCGTCGGACGACACAGCCGTCTGCACCATAGATCGCGCACGTCGCGCGCGTAAGCACGGCCCAGTCACCGTCCTCAAGATAGGTAATGGTATTGGTCAGAGGCGCGAGCGCAATCGCATCAGATCCTAGATACACTTCGCCGTTACCATGTCCGATCGCAAGAGGCGACCCCTTGCACGCACCGATTAAAAGATCGTCGTGGTCCTTGAAAAGGAATGCCAACGCGAAGGCACCGCGCAAGCGCGGCAACGACGCCTGCACCGCATCCTGCGGTGAGTAGCCGTTTTTGAGGTAGAACTCGACGAGATGCACCACAACCTCGGTGTCCGTCTCTGAGTAAAACTTGGCTCCATTTCGTTCCAGCTCAGCTCGGAGCTCGCGGAAATTCTCAATGATCCCATTATGAACGACCGCGACATTTTCCGTCGCATGCGGATGAGCATTGCTCTCGGTCGGCTTTCCATGAGTCGCCCAGCGGGTGTGACCGATGCCGCTTTGACCTACAGGGGCACTATAGCGCAACTGCTCCTCAAGGTTTCTCAGCTTACCTTGAGCGCGGCGGCGCTCGATACGGAGACCTTCGAGAGTCGCGAGACCCGCTGAGTCGTAGCCACGATATTCCAGTCGCCTGAGCGACGCGACCAGCTTCTCAACGACCGGACCACGTCCCAAAATGCCAATAATTCCACACATATCAATCCATGCAGCCCAACTTCGAGGAGTCTGGCGTCCGCGCTATAGGAGCCCGTGATAGAGCTCGCTTGCCCGACAACAACGGGGTTCAAGTTCGAATCTTCCGCGGGCGCCTTTATCGCATCTGAATTCGCCCGCGTGATTTAGATCTTTTTCCAGCCATCGGCTTCATTTCTTCCTTTAGCTAGCTATTCGAATAGACGCTGCGATGGTGTCGCCAACGCCGTGACCGCCTCGACGAGAGCCGAACGTGCAGTTGCGCCTGCGCGCCGACATCCAGCTCGGCACAAAGAGACTCACCGGAACTAATGAGCCATCTCGCGCCCCCCTTCTAAGTTTCCAAAACAATGAGCAGCGATACCGCCCCCGCGATGAAGTTGATGCGCAACAACTGAGTCTATGCGTCTCAGGATCGGGTCGAGAGAGCGGTCACGTTTGGTCTCGGCTTCCCTCCGGCTCAGACAGAAAAAGAACGCTGCCCACATCCTCTACGTGGTCTGCTGGTGATATACCTGCGCGGCGGCTCTAGCTTGAATTGTCTAGTTCTCCTCAGAACGAATTTCCGGCGCGGGCTCAAGACACTTGTCATACTCGGACTGAGGCAACTTACGTTCAGTCAAGATTAGAGGATCGGCGTCGAAGCTCCATTGTACTAACGTAAACTTTCGATATCGAAATGTTCGACGGTCTATACCAACGTTTGCCAGTCCTTCTCATTTGTTTTACGTCGGCTGTGCATCGCCTGCTGCAAACCAGCTACTTGGGACCGGCGGGGACTATAGTTGTTATGCCGACCGTTAAGACTGAGTCTCCTATTTGGAAGCCGCAACCCGCAGCTCCTCCGCCTCCCTGAGAGCGCGCGGATGCATACATGCGCGTGAGAAGATAAGGCTCACAGATGGACGACATCTGTCTCATTTGGAAATATAGCCAGCCGGAAAGCGCCCCGAGCGGGCGCACCGGCGCTTACAATTCATCTCACCTGCTTAGGATCATCACCGTTGCGACGTCGCCTGAGTTTCATCCCCTTAAGATCAATGTGTTGGCAGGTCCACCTATAAATCAACGTATATGGTGTTGTATTCCTTCATGAGGTGTATGACAGGGGCTAACGATCGCGCTCCTTTAGTGAGATTGGCGCGCGCGTGCCCATCTAGATTTTCGGGAAGCGACTACGCAATGGCTTTTCATAGCGAACTCTTTTGGCGCAAGTAAACGAGACATCATGGTGGCTCACAATTCAAACCGGCGCGTCGCGATGATTACTGGTGTCACCGGGCAAGATGGCGCATATCTCGCCCAGCATTTGATCGGTCTCGGTTACACCGTGCATGGGGTCAAGCGCCGGTCGTCTTCCTTCAACACCGCGCGCGTCGATCATCTTTACAAGGACCCGCATGCCGCCGATGTGCCGTTCTTAATGCACTATGGAGACATGACCGATTCGTCCAACCTGATCCGGCTTGTGCAGCAGATTCGGCCGACCGAAATCTACAATCTCGCCGCACAGAGCCACGTCCAGGTCAGTTTCGAGAGCCCGGAATACACCGCCAATGCCGACGCGATCGGTGTGCTGCGCCTGTTGGAAGCTATCCGCATTCTCGGCATGGAAAAGGAGACGCGCTTCTACCAAGCCTCGACCTCCGAGCTTTACGGCCTCGCGCAAGAGGTGCCACAGACGGAAACCACGCCATTTTATCCGCGTTCGCCCTATGGCGTCGCCAAGCTCTATGGCTACTGGATTACGGTGAACTACCGTGAGGCCTACGGTATGTTCGCGAGCAACGGCATCCTGTTCAATCATGAGAGTCCTACCCGCGGCGAGACTTTCGTCACTCGAAAAATCACCCGCGCCGTCGCCAGCATCGAGGTCGGCCTCGAGGACAAGCTCTATCTCGGAAATCTCGACGCCAAGCGCGACTGGGGCCATGCCCGCGACTACGTCGAAGGCATGCACAGGATCCTGCAGGTGGACGAGCCCGGCGACTTCGTGCTTGCGACCGGCCAGACGCGGTCTGTCCGCGAGTTCGTCGAGCTGGCGTTTGCCGAGGTCGGGCGCAGCATCGTATGGCGTGGCAAGGGCGTCGAGGAGGTCGGCGTTGATAAGGCTTCTGGCAAGACCCTGGTACAGGTCGATCCCACCTATTTCCGTCCAACCGAAGTCGATCTCCTGATCGGGAACGCCAGCAAGGCGCGCGCAAAACTCGGCTGGGCGCCGAAAACGTCGTTCTCGCAAATGGTGAAGGAAATGGTCGCCAGCGATCTCGTCCAAGCCAGACAGGACGCAGCAAATGGCAATCGCGGCGTTTGAGCTGAAAGGCAAGACCGTTTTCGTCGGCGGCGATCGCGGCATGGTCGGCGCGGCGCTGGTGCGCCGACTGGCACGCGAGCAGGTCGATCTCTTGACGGTGTCACGAAGCGAGGTTGACCTGCGTGACCAAGCCGCGGTGACTGCCTGGTTTGCAGCGAAGAGGCCGCAGGCCGTGTTCCTCGCCGCAGCCAAGGTCGGCGGTATAGTCGCCAACAACACCCTGCGCGCCGAGTTTCTCCACGACAACCTCGCAATATCGAGCAACGTGATCCAGGCGGCCCATGCCAACAGATGCGAGAAGCTGATGTTCTTCGGCTCCTCCTGCATCTATCCACGCCTGGCGCCGCAGCCGCTGCGAGAGGACTCGATGCTGACCGGCCCGCTGGAGCCGACCAACGAGCCCTATGCAATCGCCAAGATCGCGGGCATCAAGATGGCCGAGGCGTATCGCAGCCAGTACGGCGCCGATTTCATTAGCGTGATGCCGACCAATCTATACGGGCCTGGCGACAATTATCACCCCGAATACAGCCACGTCATGGCCGCGCTGATCCGCCGCTTCCACGAGGCCAAGATTGCGGGCGGAAGCAACGTCGTGGTGTGGGGTACCGGCAAGCCGCGCCGCGAATTTCTCTACGTCGACGATCTCGCCGACGCCTGCATCCATTTGATGAAGACCTACTCCTCGCCAGAACCGGTCAATATCGGCACCGGCGAGGACATCAGCATCGCCGAGTTATCACTCATGGTTGCGGCCGCCGTCGGCTTTCGCGGTGAGATCAGCTTCGACACGTCGCGCCCCGACGGAACGCCGCGCAAGCTGCTCGACGTCAGTCGGTTATCCGGGCTCGGCTGGCGCGCCACCACCTCGCTCAACGAGGGCATTCAGCTGGCATACCGGGCGTTTCGTATTGAGAGCGATCGACGGCACAAGAGTGATCGGCTTGTTCTCGAGAAGGAAGCCTGCATCACGGATTAGAGCAATCCCACCAACGATCCGAATGGCGGGCCGAGCCATTCACGATGATTGGTAAATCCACCGTTTTATCAAGAGAGCACCAACTGTCTTTTGCCCCCTCCGGCGGGTCGAGCTTGGTTCCGATGCCGTGAATATCCGGCGCCGCTTCGCCTAGCAGCCACCAGCGGACCACCGAAGTATTCTTCTCCGAGGAGATGAGGCGCCCAGCTCGGCGCCAAGTGCGCGAAGTCTCGACGTCCCAGTAACTTGAAGCGGTCCTAGGCTCCTTCGCGCGCACCACGGAGCAAACCCACATCTATTTGATGGTCATTACCTAGCCATCTCGGCATCAGCAGCGCCGGTGAAGTCGAGCTCGGCTAGGTTCGCGCGGTCGGCGCTCGCGTCGTCACGGTGATCGGACGCGATCGCCACGTAGAGGGCTGGGAGAACGAACAGCGTGATCAGAGTGCCGACAGACATGCCGGCGGCGAGGACGAGCCCGATCGAGAAGCGGCTCGCCGCTCCAGCTCCCGTTGCAGTCAACAAGGGGATGAAGCCCGTGACCATCGCCGCCGTGGTCATCAATATTGGGCGCAATCGGACGCGCGCCGCCATCTCTATAGCCGAGCGACGGTCAAATCTCTCCTTGAGCTGCAGCTCATTGGCGAACTCAACCATCAGGATGCCGTGCTTAGAAATCAACCCGACAAGTGTCAACAGTCCAACCTGGGTGTAGATGTTCATGGTCGCCCAGCCAAAGAACGGCGGAATCAACGCGCCGACAATTGCCATCGGCACGCTGATCATAATGATGAGCGGGTCGCGCAGACTTTCGAACTGAGCCGAAAGCACCAAGAATATGATGATGAGTGCAAATGCAAATGTAATGGCCAGTTGATTACCCTCTTGCACATACTGGCGCGCGTCGGCCAGGAAGTCGTGGCTGAAGCCTGCGGGTAGTTTCTTCGCCTCGGCTTCCAGGAAATCCACAGCCTGTTCGATCGTGACGCCAGGCATCGGCACTGCCTGAAAAGTCGCGCAATTGAGCTGGTTGTAGTGGGTGAGCGCGTTCGGATCGGTGGCGGTCTCGATGGAGACTACGGTAGACAGTGGAAGCATTGAGCCTGTCGCGTTCTTTACGTAATAGCTCCCGATTGCTTGCGGCACCAGACGTTCCCCTCGGGGAACCTGCGGGATCACCTGGTATGAGCGGCCCTGCAAATTGAAGCGGTTCACATAGTTTCCCCCCAGTAATGTGGCAAGCGCATTCCCGATGGTCTGCATGGTTATGCCAAGCTCGTTAGCCTTGGATCGATCGACCTTGATTCGTACCACCGGCTGGTTGAACTCCAGGTCGGAGTCGCTCACCATGAACAGGCCGCTCTTACGCGCCGCATCCTTCAGCTTTGACATCTGCTCATAGATGGATTGGAAGCCAAGGGTCGAATTGATCACCATCTGCACTGGTAGCCCGTCCGAACCGCCCGGAAGCGGAGGCAAGCTAAAGGCAAACGCGTTGATGCCTTCGATTTTTGACAGCTCGGCCTGGACGAGGGACTTTAGTACAATCGATGATCGCTTGCGCTCGTCCCAGGGCTTGAGCAGCATGCCCGCGAGGCCACTCTGCTGGCCGCTAACGCCATTGAGCACGAAGCTCAAGTCAGTCTCTGGAAATTTCTGGAACGCGTTTTCGAGCTTGGTGCCGTAATAGTCGAGGTAGTCGATGTTGGCGTATTTCGGCGCCTTCGTTAAAGCGAATACGATCCCTTGATCCTCCTCGGGGGCGAGTTCTTTGGAAGTGTGCATATAGAGAAAGCCGACGAGGCCAAGCATGGTAAGTGCAAACAGGCCCGTAACCGGTCGATAGTCAAGCGAGCGGTCGAGCTTGCGGCCGTACCACTGTGTCATGGCGCCGAACCCACGGTTCACAAATCGTGCAAACCGTCCCCCCTCGTCGCGCTTCAGCAGGAGCGAGCACATCATCGGCGATAGTGTCAAAGCGATCACGCCCGAGACGATCACCGCTCCCGCTAGCGTAAACGCGAACTCGCGGAATAGCGCACCGGTGAGGCCGCCTAGAAATCCGATTGGGGAATACACCGCAGCCAAAGTAATCGTCATCGAGACAATGGGGCCGACGATCTCGCGCGCTCCCGCTGTGGCAGCCTTTCGCGGCGTTGCACCTTCTTCTAAATGACGGTGAATGTTCTCCACCACCACTATCGCGTCGTCGACTACGAGACCGATAGCGAGTACCATTGCAAGGAGGGTCAAGAGATTGAATGAAAACTCCAGCACGAGCATCATGCTGCAGACACCAACGAGCGACAACGGAATAGTGACAACCGGAATGATGACCGAGCGCAGCGAGGCCAGGAACAGGAAGATCACGACCACAACGACCACGACGGCCTCAATGAGCGTCTTTTCAACTTCATCGATCGATGATTGAATAAATTTGGTGGAGTCGTAGGCTACTTTCATCCTCAATGACGGCGGCAGGTTACGCTCGATTTCTGGAAACAGCCCTCGAACGCCTCGCGCTATGTTTAGAGGATTTCCTTGCGGGCTCGCCTGCACGCCGACAAAGACCGCGTGCTCGCCATTCATCGCGACACTAACGTCAGCAGTCTGCGCGGCAAGCTCCACTACCGCAATGTCCTCCACGCGCACAAAGCCACCGTCATTGGCCTTCACGATCATGCGCTTGAAATCTTCGACACTCCGCAGATCCGTGTTTGCCGTGACATCGAAGATAGTGAAATAGCCCTTGGTCTGACCCGCCGCGGCCTGGAAGTTGTTAGCGGCGATTGCAGCCGAAACCTCAGCCGGCGACACGCCGTACCCAGCCATTTTCGCACTATCGAGCCATAGCCGCATCGCAAAATTCTGGCCGCCCAGAATGTCTGCCGCTGCAACGCCGTCGACCGTTGAGATAACCGGTTGCACAACGCGTGAGAGATAGTCGGAGATCGCACTTGCCGCCAGTTCCTCGCTGGAGAAGGCGATGTACATGACAGCAGTCTTCTGACCCGTCGACTTCGTAACAACTGGATCGCTTGATTCCTTTGGGATCAGGTATTTGACTGAGTTGACCTTGGAGAGCACCTCCGTGAGCGCTTCGTTGGGATCAAAATTGAGCTTTATGTAGACTTTGATGGTCGAAGTACCAAGCACAGACGAGGAACTAATGTAGTCAACCCCCTCGGCGGACGCGACAGCCTGCTCCAGGGGAGAGGTGATGAACCCCTGGATCATGTCGGCAGAAGCCCCAGGATAGGACGTCGTGATATTGACGACCGTATTAGATAGCTTGGGATATTGCCGGATCGGCAGTACGGTGGCCGCGCGCAAGCCGATCAGCAAAATCAAGGAACTGACGACGATAGACAATACCGGACGTTTGATGAAAAGCTCGGTAAATGCCATATCGACTCATGTATCAAGGGTGGGATGCAGATTCGCCGCAACTTATAAAGCGGCAATGATCACCAATGCTGCGGCTGTGCTAGCCCCCGGTACGAGGGACGCGCTATTGGCTACTCTAAGAGCTCACGTGCTCGCGGGTGCGGACGCACTATCCTTCGCTTCCATGTTCGTCGCTCGAGTGAATGTTATTCCGCTGCTCTGATGGCTAAATCCCCATCTCGATGATCGGCGCCTGCTATAAAGCCCCTGTCTTCTCCGCCGGAGGTCCTGACTCCAGATGTTCGTCGTAACGACTGATTGGAGCTTAACGAATTATAGCAAGGCAGCAGCTCAGGTTTCGCACTGACCCGCAGACCAATGATTGAGGTTCGACGTCGAAAGTACACGCGACGTGACGGGTGCTCAACTCTACAAAGGTAAATGGGTGATATAGCCTGAGCTATAGAGCACTATACGAAGGTTTGTCGAATTGATCGCTGATCGCCGTAGAGCAAATCTGGTGATGTTGCCAGACACAAAGTTTTAGGTCCCACAATATTCCATACGCACCGGCTACCTATCCTCGCTAACTCGCTAAACAAAGTCGCGTTGGAGTTGGCCCTTCGCTGCCAGCTCGACGCGCCTTTCGGAGGTGCTTTGAGCATTTCTTGCCACTCAATATGCTGCGCGCGGTTTAGCTACGCATTTCGCTACCGAGTTGGCAACCCAGTAAGACGTTGTCGATCAGACGCGTTGAGCCAACGTAGGCTGCCGCACAAAGCGCCGCGGGGCGCCGCAGTGGACTATCGGCGGTTTTGAGCGTGTCACCGTCGACAAGTTCAAGATACTGCAATCTGTCAACTGCCTCTAAATGCCCCTTGGCGACCGCAATCAGCTTTTCTACGTTGCGCTCTCCCGAGCGAAATTCGTCGAGCGCGGCGGATAGTCCCCGGTTGATCGCAAGGGCCCGCTGACGCTCTTCTTTGCTGAGATAGCGGTTGCGGCTGCTCATTGCGAGCCCATCGCGTTCGCGAACGGTTGGTACAGTGACCATCTCGATCGGGAGATTGAGATCAATCACCATGCGACGCACGACTGCGCATTGCTGAAAATCCTTCTGCCCAAAAAATACGACATCGGGCTGCACCATGTTGAACAACTTGCATACGACGGTCGCCACACCGCGAAAATGCCCAGGCCTGAAGACTCCGCACAGAGGTTTGGCGAGGTCGCCCGGTTCAACGAAGGTTTCGAAATGGCTCCTATAAACTTCCTGTGTATCCGGCGCGAAGAGGATCGCAACACCGCCATCACGGCACAGTTCCTCATCACGTAGAAAGTCGCGCGGATAGCTGCTGAGATCCTCGTTTGGTCCGAACTGAGTGGGGTTGACGAAGATGCTGACGACCGTGACGTCGCATTGCGCCTGGCTCGCTGCGATCAGCGCCATGTGGCCATCGTGAAGATAGCCCATTGTCGGCACCAATCCGACCCGTCGATTGGCGCCGCGGGATTTAGCGAGAGTACGGCGAAGTTCAGCGACCGTCGTGATTGTTTGCATGTGGAGCTCTATATCAAGTTGGGTTGGACGGCGCCCAGGTGGCAATTGACTCTCCAACGTCTTCGGGAAGCCTGTAGGACTCTTGCGGTCCCGGGAATGCACCACCGCGGACATCCGCGGCCCAGCGCGAGAGCGCATCATGCAAATGCTGAAAGCCTTCTGCATAGGCGCGAACGAATTTGGGGCGATGACCTCCAGTGAGGCCCAGTACGTCGTGAAACACGAGCACCTGGCCTGAACAGTCCGGGCCGGCGCCGATCCCGATTGTCGGTATTGTCAAGGACTTGGTCGCTCGAGCAGCAAGCTCGGCCGGAATGCCCTCCAAGACCAAGGCGAAACAGCCGGCCTCCTGCAGAAGGTGAGCATCATCGAGCAAACGCAACGCTTCATCCGCTTTCCGACCCTGCACTTTGAAGCCGCCCATCACGTTGACGCTCTGAGGCATAAGACCGAGATGACCCATCACAGGAATGTCGCAATCGACGAGCGCCCGTACCATCTCGATTCTCTTGCCACCGCCCTCGAGTTTCACTGCAGCTGCGCCTCGCTGCAGGAATCCGCCAGCATTGCGTATCGTTTCCTCGACGCTGACGTGGAAGCTTAGAAACGGCATATCGGCGACGAGTAAAGCACGAGGCTTGCTACGTACCACGGCATCCAGATGATGGTTCATCATCGCAACGCTCACTGGAAGCGTATTTTCGAATCCAAGGCAAACGTTACCCACACTGTCACCGACAAGAATGATGTCGACGGACGGATCCGCGATACGCGCCGCAACCGCGTCGTAGGCAGTCGTCATGACGAGACGCCGACCGTCCTGCTTCCACCGCTGCAGCATGGGAATTGTGATGCGATCGGTCGGCTTCTCCGAAACGTGGCTCATTTGGACCTCAGTTCGATTTTGCAGGTGCGAATGTGGCAAAGCTTGAACTTCGGTTAACTCGTCAACGACTTCAAGTCATAGCTATCCACAGCGACGAAATGATCGAGTATGTCGGGTGATCAGCAGTCTAGTTGCTGCGAAACGCAGGTGAACTTCTTCGGCTTTAGCTTAACTGACTGCGTCCCGGAGTTCTTGTTGCGGATGTTTACGAACTCCTTGGTGGAGGGCCGCTGCGAGATAAGGGGGTGGATCGAGGGCTGATGGAACCGTGGTAATGAAGATTGCCTCCGTCTCATGCTTCGCGGCGTATACTGTTCTCGTTTGAAGAAATTCAGCCTTCCGCGCAAACGGTACTTCCTAGGGAGCGGGGAAGAAAATTGTCAACTTGCACAAGAGAAAAAGAAATCGACGGCTCAAAGATGGGCCGGGAATGGATGAAAATCCTTTTGGTTGCGCCATCATCGCCGCGAGACTTTCTTCGCTTGTCTGTTAGTAATGCAGGCGTGCGTCGGCTTCCGCCGATTCGCCTACCGGCTGCCGCTGTAGGCAAGCGATCCGGTCTGCTCTAGAGCAGCTCACGGGCTGGATCGACGATGCGCAGTGTAGAATGCCTTGAGGTCCGCCAAGGTGCGCAATACTGCGGCCTGACAAAGATCGCATTTCCAAGCACCGCAGCAGCAGATCTCGGTCGCTAAAGAGCCCCAATAGAACTTGGTGCCGATTTACTCGAGGCCGAGGCGTTCGCCCGCTTTAGCGGGAAGCAAAGGTTCGTAGCGGGGTCCGTTGTCGGTCCTGACTTGCTGGTCTTGACGCCGACGCTTGTGGCGTCCTCGCCTTGAGGACGGCCGCGGCGCAGCCCTGACGATCGCTCTTCATCGCCTTGCTGGAGGTATTGAGGCATCCTCGATTCAGATGTCGACATAATCCTGGCCAGGTTCGTCGCCGCGTACCCGCAGGCTGCTCTTTCAACCGGCCGGCACAGTTATACTTGCCCAGCTTTTTGATATCGATGTGTCAGCTCACGGGATGTTCACGTTCATAGCGCCGCACCGGTTCGGCCGGGTCAAGCTGCGCAATCGGCATAGCGCGGTCGTCGCACTCCGACTTCGGCGCATGTGGCAGGCAGAGTTTGGCTCGGCGTTCAAAGAAACCTTGTAGAGCGATCACGCTATTGACACCTGCCCTTGCGGAACGCTTGACCCACTTGGCGACGGACTTGGCCTGAATTGCAGCGCGGTTGGCCTTTGTCAGGCTCTCACGCTCGGGACCATGGCTTCCCGATCTCTCGGCGTCAGAGCCGCATCCTTATGCGTGCCTATCAATTCTCCAGGAGTGGGCTAAAGCTTCGCTAACTCCAGCTTCCTCGTTCACGACCTGTTGGACAACCTACCGAGAGCTCACACTAGGGGGCTCACAGACATGCTACCCGAACCGGCTGACACTCATGCGCCCCCTCTAAAAGCGCGCGTATGCGCGCAGCGATCTGCCGTGCTTCCTTCGGCCGCAGGTTGGGTTTCATGCAATCGAGTATGGTTAGCATTGCCTGGACTTCGTCCATGTTCAATGTGGCGACCTTGCGATCTGATAGTCCCAGAGACTGATCGGAGGCACGGACCTGCTTGGCTACAAGCACCGCAAGCGCTTGCGACCGCAGGGTCGTGATATGCCGCTCCAATATATGCATTTTTGGCCTGTAGCTGCCTTGGGCATGGTGTCGCAAGCGCTGGCGGCCAACCCGGTCACAAGGACTGGGGCTGGCCACCTTTGCTCCCATGAGGCTCAAATTCTCAAGGGTGACTAAGTTATATCTGCGAGAAGTAATGAAGGGCACCTACCAAAATAGGTCGGCCCCATCTCATCGTCGCCCCTCTAAACTGGGCCTTTGCCTTAAAGCGATTGGAGACACCAGCATGACCAGACACGTGGGCGTAGATAGAAAACAGTGCATAAAAGACAATGTCAGGCCGAACGCACATGAGAGGCGCAAGAATGTTGGCAGGGCAAGTCCAGACGAAGCGCGATAGAATGAGAAGATTATCCGAGACCTTGAAAGCCGCGACAGGAAGTACCGCGTTGAAGAATCGACGACGCTGCGTGCGTCGTCGTTGCCACACGTGGCGGACACAATTGCATCAAGACAACAGCGCACCGGACTAAGCCAAAGCACTCTCCTTTCCCTTCCTGAGTGTTGGCGAAAATTGATCGGAAGCAGTGTGGGTGCGACTCGGCGCCGTTTGGTTGCGCTGGAGCAGACGCTGTCCCTACCCCGCCCGGACTGCTTGTTGAACTAGCAGAACATGAATCAGCACTTTTTCGCCACGCATGCAGTTGGCAACGCTTTCCCTGCCACCCAGCTAACTGCTCCAAACTGAGCTTTAAGCAGCGGCAAGAAGCTGATTGCTTGCAAAAACGATCGAAATCGAGAGGAGAACTAACCTGCGAGTTGTGAGCGCATTGCGGACGCGACTCGGCGCCTGGCAGCCTGGGGGGGCATCATGAGGCACCACTCTGCCGCATCCGCAATGCAATGAGCTTAACGGAAGCGTGACTCGGCACATGGTGGTCCTTCAGCTCATGCGCTGTCCCTGCCAAGCCCCGTTAAACCCAACGCTTTTTTATCGGGGCTGGCTTACCGAAAGCTGACAGACCTGCGCAATCAAATAATGAAGGTGAGCATGTGGGCGGGCCGCTTGCCGCTGGCAGCGATATCGCCGTTACGCCTCAGATCAGCAATTCGGCGCGCTTGCGATGAGCGGCAACCGCATTGGGACCACGCGCCGGATTGACACTCACCCAATCCACCGCGCGTTTAATGACTGATCGCCGTATGACTTCACGCCCCCTGGCTCGTGGGCTCTTCGATGCAGGATTGGCCATTCGGATTGCGCACACTTGCTTTCGAATTCGAATACCTCGCGCCGTTACCGGCTCGTGCTCCACGCTGGGTTCGCGTGTGGAGGACGATTGGGTTTCGATTCGTCAAAATGCTTAATGAGCTCGTCAGCCTACCTCCCTGTCAGGCGCGAAAATTAGACGCAATTAGCGAGTTCGAGAGAAAGAGCGCGGATGCGACTCGGCGCCGATGTCCACCAGGGAGGGTGGATAAATGCGCTATCTGTCGCATCCGCTTCGCCGGAACGCTGGGGGCGACATGACTCGGCACCCCCCCCCATTGGAGGAAGGAAGGCGCTGTCCCTATCACGTACCGCTGGCTCAGTAGTCAGCCTCGGGGGATCACAAGGCTAACCCACCCGGCTTTCCCGTGAGGCCCGCCGCCTCAGGGTACAGTGGGACTTTAGAGAGAGAGTGGGCTCGGGTAACCTACCAGCATTGGTAGTCATGCACAGCACGGCGGCGAATGAGCAAGCACGCCGCGTTGAACTACCTTGCATGAAGGCAGCAGGCTTCGCGGGGTTCGGCGGTATCGGTCGCTCCGTAACGCCGTTATCCAGAGCGTCTTTGCGTATAAGCACTGGAGCTCCCTCACTACACCGCGGCCTTTGTCCCCGATATAGCTCCGGGCGCTGTTCGCCATTCTGGCGAAGGTCTCGTAGCCCAGCGCTTCTACGCTGGCCTTGCTTTGCGAGAGACCAAGGTATGGCCAGCACGGCTTGCGGCGGCGAGCGTTGGCTTCCAGGCGTTTGTCCCTCGGGCTAGCGTCTGCGGCAGGCTTCCTGCCGTTTTTGGAGCGCAGTTGCGCGATAAAGTTTGCGCCGAACAGCTCGATGTCGGGCAGAGGTTGATTTTGTAGAGGCGCAAGCGTCTGCATGCTCTTCTTTCACCAAGCATCGGTCAATTCATTCTCTCGCGAGCGACCAAACGGCTTGCGTTCCCAAAATGAAGCCACACGAGCAACGCAATGACGGCTGTGCGTGCCGCAGTGCAGTCGCGCCTCTGGCGTACAGTGAGCGCGTGGCTCCGAATTCCCGCAGGATCTTTCGCGATGGATCCCCGAGAACGCGCGGCCTCACTCTGTGAGGCTGCGGGCGATCAGCGTTGATGTTATTTGTGCTCAGCATAGCTTTGAATTCGCGTCTGCCGGTTCCTCAACGGCGTGCCACCATTTTGCTTCGCCGAGACTCGGCGGAACAACTCGCAACATCGAAGAGTGCGAATGTGCGGGATCGGCTGCGAAAATACGCGCGTGCTGCCGCCGTCGTTGAGCGCCGTGCCATGATCTGTTCGGCGAAGACGATCGAAAAGGACCCTGTAGCTGCGCAATGATCAGATAGGCATTTGATTTACGCGCTTGCCTCTTCGCTCTCGCCAAAAACTGCGATGTCTCGTACGCGCGGTAAAGATCCGTCGCCTGCCGAACCGCAATCGGCGGCGTTTGGCGGCACCAGGATAATTCGGCCTTCTCTGGAGAGAAGGCGCCAATCGACGTCTCTGATCCAGATTAGAGAAACCGTCCATTGGTGACAAATGCGATCTCAGCGGCGCTCGACATGGGGCAGCCGCCTCGACTCATGCTGACGCTTGCCAGGGAACGTGTCCGCCGGCTTATGCAGCAGATCGCGAGAACATCGCAAGGTTCTGGCTCACAGCAATCGACGGTCAGGATCGGGCATGGCTCACCCATTGGTGTGCTGAGGTATTCCGAGCCCAGAAGGTTTAGAGTTAGAGGGGAGGCAGCGCGGGCCGGCTCTCCGCGCTGTTCAAAGCTCTGAAACCGCCAACTCCGCGCTGCCAGCGGAGTTAAATGACGATGTGACTCGGCGCTCGTCAAAGAGGCCCTCGGAAAGCGCTGTCCCTATCACGTGCGCCACTAACTTCGCTCGCCAGCGCCGCGGTACTGCAACGCTGCCACCTCGCACCCTTGGGCGGCTGCCCGGGGCGCCCTGCCTTTTATCGCCGAGACGTCCCGCAAGGCACCTGCCAGATTTGGTCGGCTGAGCTGGCTTGCGAGGGAGAAACTGACGCGTTGTGCCGACCACCCCTGCCCCCGCACCCAATCCTGAAGCCGCTTATCGCGAGGGGGCAATGAGCTTCTGGCTTGTTCACCCTAGCCACGCATCCGATTCCCGACTTCAGCATCATTGGAGCGCACCTGGAGACAAAGACGCAATATCCAGGCCATAGGTCGAGCCATAGCAGTATGTCTGAACGTTGCGAGAACGGCGAAGGCCATTTCCCCTCGCTAGGTAGACCTGCTTAAGGACGGTTGAACCATC
Organism: Bradyrhizobium sp. CCBAU 11430; assembly: GCF_028128855.1. Taxonomy (NCBI): domain Bacteria; kingdom Pseudomonadati; phylum Pseudomonadota; class Alphaproteobacteria; order Hyphomicrobiales; family Nitrobacteraceae; genus Bradyrhizobium; species Bradyrhizobium sp. CCBAU 11430. The sequence continues at coordinate 88,144 of NZ_LBJV01000006.1, read as the reverse complement.
CACCGCCTCCTCGCCCACGGTCTAGCTAAGTACTCCAATCGGCCGAACTGGTGGCGAATTCGACGGCGGAAATAGAGCCCTGTGGCGAAGCCCGGGATTTCCATTTCGGTCTTGGCTAAATGGAGAGGTTGTGCGGTTCCTAGCAGTATCAGTTCCATGCAACGCCGTTCGCTCGTATCTTTTTCTTCGCCTGGGCATCCGATTGCACGACGAGCTCATGGAGGGCGTTACACTTGGTCATGATCCGAGCAAGGATGCTCGAGATGATCAGTTCGCCCCACGTCGTCTTGTCGACTGGCGCCAGCGCAGGTGCGTGCACCTCGTTGAGCTGCGCGATAACCTAGAGGTTCGATCGTGGGGGAGGCCGATTGCAAATTTTCCTTGCCGACGAATCCAGACAAGGCGATCTTACGTCTCGCGCGAGTACTTGCCCGTGTGGCCGCGAGGGAGGATCATGAAAGACAGCTCATCGATCGAAACGAGGAAAAGAGCGACGATCTATGCTCGATTCTCAACCGATCTTCAGAACGAGCGATCGATTGAGGATCAGCTTTCACTTTGTCAAAGCTATGCCGAGCGTGAAGGATTAATTGTTGTCAGTACCCATGAAGATCGGGCTCGTTCGGGCGGGTCTGTCATGGGCCGCGAAGGCCTGCTACAGATGTTGGACCAGGCGCGGGAGAGATCCTTTGACGTAGTGATCGTCGAAGCGCTCGATCGCCTCTCTCGCGACATGGAAGATCTGGCTGGCATTCATAAGCGGCTGTCATTTCTCGGGATCGAGATCCGGGCGGTCCACGAGGGCGTCGTTAACACTGTGCTGGTGGGCCTTCGCGGCTTGGTCGGACAACTTTATCGCGAGGACAATGCGCACAAAGTGCGTCGCGGCCAAGCGGGGCGGGTTAAGCAAGGTTTGGCTGGTGGCGGCCTGACGTACGGATACGCAGCGGTCCCTGGAAGAAGTGGTGAACGAGTGGTTGTCGAGGCCGAGGCACAAGTGATCCGGCGCATTTTTCAGGAATACGTGGACGGCCGTACGCCTCGGGAAATCGCGCATGATCTCAACAACGAGCGGGTATCTCCTCCGCGGGGACGAGGTTGGAATGCGTCAACAATCAATGGCAATCATGAGAGGGGCGCCGGCATTCTACTAAACGAACTTTATGTGGGGCGCCTTGTCTGGAACAAGGTCAGGATGGTGAAGGACCCCGACTCGGGAAAACGCCTGTCGCGACCTAATCCGAAGAGTGACTGGCAGATGGCTGAAGTGCCGCATCTTGCAATTGTCAATCCAGAGCTATTCACGGCTGCTCAGCAACGCAAGGAAGAGCGCGGTCACATCCACCCCAGCCACCAACGTCGGCCTCGTCGGATGCTATCCGGACTGCTCCGGTGCGGCTCATGCGGTTCGGGTATGGCAACCAATGGACGCGATAAGTCAGGGCGCACTCGTATTCGCTGCTCCGCGTCGAAAGAGAGCGGCACATGTTCTGATGCAAAGACCTTTTATCTAGATGCGGTCGAGAGTGCAGTCCTCAGCGGGCTCAGGGCCGAACTGCGTGCACCGAAGGTGTTTTCGGAATACGTACGAACGTATCTGGAGGAGCGGAAGCGCCTCCTAGCTACATCACAGGCAAAGCGACACCGCCTCGAGCAGCAGCTAGGGCAGTTGACTCGAGAAATCGAACGACTGGTCGATGCGATCGCGAAGGGACATGGCAATCCGTCTGTTCTCGGGCCGCGATCGACTGCCTTAGATGCCGAACGAAAGCGGATATCTGAGGAGTTGCAAAGCGAACCACCCGCCCCGAACGAAATTGCGCTGCATCCGGCCATCCTAAAACGATATGAGGAGCAACTCGGTCGGCTTGAAGAAGCAGTGGGTAAAGGTGTCAGTACGGGCGACGGAGAGGCCGCGGAAGCCATTAGAGACTTGGTCGAGACGGTCACCGTGCTCCGCCAACCAGGACGCCCAGGTGGTTTAGCCGTCGAGATAGCAGGCCGGCTGAACTCCCTGCTCGGCGAAAAGGCCTATCCAAATAAAGTCAAAGGAGCCCACACCGACCAAACCTACGATATCTTATCCAACCGTCCGCGTAAGACTTTGCGGAGGGATCCCACCGCCGGCGTCGACGCCTCAACTGCGTCGTCACTCCGGCTCAGACCGGATGATCCGTGAAGGATGGCTGAATGGGCCTGCCGCCGAATACCCGATGTGGTGGTGTCGCCTTCACACGACGCGGACGAGGTTCCACCAACGGTGCGAGGACACCCCAAGCCGGCTGTGCGAGGATCTCCGCCCTGGCACCTGGTGGCATTCATAAATGACGACGCTTGAAAGGCCAGTAATGTACGCCAAAACGATCGAGCAGGGCCGTTTTCCCGCGAGTAAGGCGCGCCTCGTGCGCGAAACGTCTCGACCCCAAATGGAGCTGGTTGACCTCGCCTGAATGCCAAGACGATCGAGCAGAAATACCGCAGATGAAGGACCTTCTACGCTGATTATCATCATGGCCACCATGCTAACGTAGCCCTGCTACTTGCTTGGGGCCAACATTGTCATCGCAGGAAATTTCTCCCCAGTCGACTGCTGCAGCCGATCGGGATCTAACCTTCCTAGTGATCGAGCGACATCGCGAGCTGTTGGCACATTACGATGCGGCCCTGTCCGTATCGGCAAAGCTCGATTCGGGACCCGAGTTTGATGCCGCCGACGAAATCAGCTGTCAAAGGAACCGTGCTCTCGCGGAGCATGGGAACGTGCTCATCCGTTCAACCCCAACCACGATCGCAGGCGTGATTGCTCTGACGCGTTACGTCGGCAGCCTACAAGAATGGGACCTTCCCGACGATGACGCGTGGTATCGGACTTTCTTGGAAGGGCTGGCAGACGCGATCGATGGAATCGCCATGGCGCAGCGGCTTGGGCAAGATGTCGATTAAAATGGCGCTCGCTTTCATCTTCCGCGGCATACTTTTCTGGGTGGCAATCGCTGCGCTTCTCTATTTCGTGTGGAAGTTGCCCTTCTGAAGTCTGACGATTGGGGGCTCGCCCGAGCCAGCATCGAGGCAATGAGGAGGGGCGGCTCTTGAACCACGGTACTCGCCGGACCCCTGGAAGTTGGATGCGATTTCAGTTTCCTGGCCTTGCCCGAAGCTGATCCGTCGTAGAATCGTCGACCACGACGCCTTTGCCAGCGCTGCGCGGCAGGCGCGCCTCCTCCACTGCTGCAGAAGGGGCATCGCTTGAGAAAGATCAAGAGAACTGCGCCCAAGTGAGGCAGCGACGTGCCAAGGGGCCCCCGTGCCCATAAGCCTCACGAATAGCTGTACGGTCGTTCCGCTAACAGCGCTTAAGTGCCCGAGAAAGCATCCGTTTCCTGGAAATTGGGATGCTTCCGGACATTACGGAACAAACGACCGCAGGAGCCGCTGTGGACCAGCCCTACCGCCGGTGCCACGACGTTCCGCACCATGGCGGCGGCTCGGTCTATTGTCCAGTAGACAAAGACGCTGGGCAAGCCGCCGGCGAAGTGAACTTAGCAATCCGCAATCGCGCATTGCCCGATCGGACCGCTCTGGCGATCTTTACTGGCGCAGAGGCTTGCGAGACGCCATCCTGGTCTCCCAGCAAGCCACAAGCCGAACATATGGTGCCGACATGGAATTTACATCGCAGTCCACGCCAATGGGCCGATTGAATTCTTCGAGAATCTCAATCGCCCGCTTCAGATCGTGACGCGACTGACGAATCTCCATGAGACGTGACGTGCGACGCCGTGGGCGGTCAGCGATGCTCCCGCGGATTTCATCGCGTTTACCATGATAGAAGGCAAGCGCAAGATGAGCCACCGCCCGTGCCTGATCGTATTCGTTTCTCCACCCGCCTAGCGGCGAGCAAACTGACGCAGGACCAGGAAATTGCAGCTTTTATCCTACTTCAGGACCGAGACGATAATGTGCATAACTGCCGCCAAGAGCGCCGCTCGAAAGAGAGCGATCTTACATCTGCAACTCTCACGGGCTCCATCGGCATTACGGGACATTACCTCGGGTCGTCAATTAACTCGCGAATTCGCCAATGGAACAGTCAGCTTGAGCTTACTAAAGTATGTGGAGAGTTGTCGGTATTCCGACAGAGCCCAAATCCCGTGTCAGGTCGAGTACAGCTGGCAGTAGCGAACTCTCGAAAAGCCCATTCGGCGTTATGGCTTGCCCAGCGCCGCCTGGTATGGCCATTGCCTAAAATGATCCATCAAGAAACAGAGCCACAAAGCAGCAAATGGTCACGCTTTCCACCCGCATTTCATCCTTGAGGAACGGTCAGCTGATTCACATCGCGGACATACCCGCTATGACCATCCGAGACATGTAGACCAGCAAATACTCTCGAACAGGTTGATTTGGCACGATGCCGTTCGATGACTCGCGGCAAATACCACGATTCGTTCAGTGCCTATTGTCGAGGACATGTTGGTCTTTCTGGCACGATGCTTGCTGAAGATCATTCGCTCCAAGGGGGGCGGGAGACCTGCCAGGGCCTGGAAAAGCGAGATCAGCGCAATGACTTTGATCGGTGGCGTCATTCCGAGCGCGGATATTGTGAAACGTGCAGCGCGCATCGGTGCCGAAGTCAAGAATATCAAGCTATCAGGCGATCTACCGGATCACGCGATAGCTGCGATCAACAGCTTATTGCTAGAGCACAAGGTGATCTTCTTCCGCAATCAAGGACATCTCAATGACGCCGAGCAGGAGCGCTTTTCCGCTCGTCTGGGAAAGCTAGTGCCACATCCGATACTCGGCGCTACCAAGGGGGCGTCGCTCCTCGAACTGGACTCCACTCGCGGTGGCGGTCGCGCCGACGTTTGGCATGCGGATGGGACCTTTGCCGACGCCTATCCCAAGATCTTGGTCCTGCGGGCCGTGGTAATGCCACCGTTCGGAGGCGACACCGTGTGGTCTAACACAGCTGCCGCTTATCTTGGTTTGCCGTCGCCCCTACAACGGCTCGCCGAGGGCCTATGGGCCGTTCACAGCAACGTTTTCGATTACGCTGGGATCGCGCGTCTCCGCGAGGTCGACAAGAAGCACTTTGACGAGGTGTTCACCAAAGCCGTTTTTGAGACGGAGCATCCCGTCGTACGCGTCCACCCCGAAACAGGCGAGCGGACGCTAGTGCTCGGCGCCTTGGTGAAGCAGTTTGTTGATGTCCCCAAATACGACGGACAAAAGCTGTTCGACCTATTTCAGTCTCACATCACCGCGCCCGAAAACACTGTGCGCTGGAACTGGTTAGAGGGGGATATTGCGATATGGGATAACCGCGCAACGCAGCATTATGCGGTCAACGATTACGGGAACCAGCATCGCGTCGTACGTCGGGCCACGATCGAGGGTGAGGTGCCTGTCAGCGTCGATGGCCGGAGCAGTGTAACGCGCCTGAAGGTGACCGAATGACTATACGACGACGCCCAGCGCTCTCGCGTCTGAAAATCGAGAAAATCTGGCAATCGGACTTGTTTAAGGTAAACGCGAAAACACACTTTCGGACGCGATATCTCAGCTCTTAAGGCCAACTCGGCAGCGCCTAGCTTGATGCATGCAAGCTATTTAGCGTCGACCGACGGCTTCGAGGAAACTGGAGCATCACTGTCCTTCGCTAGCGGCTTCACGTTTCAGCTTAGAAAATCCTCGATCAGTGGCCATAAAGCGCGCCAACATGGGGGCGATGAGTTTAGTCGGATCGACCACTTGACCACCCTGACGCGTAAGCGCTTCTGCATATGCAATGAGATCACGATGCACCGCCGCAGGCAGCTCCGCACTTACTTTGACCGGCTTGTCGTCTGGAAGCTCTCCTATTTTTAGTTTTGGCATTTTGTTACCCTCTATAGGGTGTAAGTATGAGGTCATGATTGACAAGAACACGAACCGGGACGCCAGGTCGCACGGTTAGAGTGGGCTGGACGCTGAGACTGCGGCGAACCACCTGCTGCCCCGTCTGGTTAAGTGAGTCCGACGCGCCGTGTCGCAATGCCTGGATGATTGCACTGTCGTTGCTATTGGTGTCCGAGCCGGCGCCCAGTTCGGTCCCGATCGCCAGAAACGTCGATAGTGCCGCAGCCTTGAACAACTCGCCCCAGTGATTGTCGACCTGATCTTCGAGACCTGCGTATCCGGCAGTGTCAGCGCCAGGCTGCCGCTCGAGAACGATCGACCGTCCATTCGGCATGATCAGCCGTGTCCAGACGAGCAGGACGCGGGACTGGCCGAAAGTGACCTGGCTATCGTATACCCCGATCAGGCGCGCGCCCTGCGGTACCAACAAGAACCGACCGGTGGGCGTATCGTATACGTTTTCCGTCACCTGCGCGGTGATTTGGCCTGGAAGATCTGATCTAATCCCTGTGATCAGCGCTCCCGGAATGACCGTCCCGGCCTGCACGATGTATGGTGAGGCGGGCCTGGTGACGCGGTCAGCGCTGACCGTACGGCGATCCACGGAGGCGTTCACGAAGGCAAGCTTTCGGTCCTGACCGCTTTGTGCAGATGCGTCATCCCCGGTCCCCGTTGGATTCGATGGCACGACGCGATCGCTTCCAACAAGCGCCGCGGTGGGCGGACGTACTTCACGTCCGTTCGTCGAAGCGAATAGATGACTGGTGCGGGCTGCCTCGGTCTCTTGATCCCGGCGCTGCTGGTCCGGATAAGCGCCAATCGCCGGCGACTGGCCTTGAGCGGCAAGGATCGGTCGACCGAGGTCCCCGGGGAGCGGCGGACCAAGCTGCGGGATTGGCTGGCGCGGAACGCCAGCATAATCCTTCGGCAGGGTCGTAATACCGTCGGCAACATTGTGGTGGTCTGTGCTATAAAGCTCCTCCGCCGCCTGATTTCGGGAGCGATTATGCTGCAGCGACCACAGCACAGCCCCACCTATGACAAGCAGGACGACCGCGCTCCCGCCGGCCAAGAGGTTCCGCGACAACCGCGTCACGCGTGGATGCTCTGCTCTCAAGCGGAAGCTTTCTGACCGCTCCACTTGTGTCTCCGGTGGAACCGTTTTCTCGTGATCGTTTCCATTGCGGGTGTTCATGACGACGGCCTTCCGTCGGTCCGGACAATACGGACCTTCTGCTGGTGCTCACCGCCGAGCCGGAGTTCGGCGGCTGCAAACAGCCGATCGACGATCAATACGTTACCGTAGGCGCGATAATTGACGAGCTCGGTCTTGCCCTCCGGGCCGATGACAAAGAGCGGTGGCATCTCGCCCTGCACGATGCCTTGCGGGAATTCGACATAGACCTTGCGGCCATCGTCATATGCGGCGATCGGCCGCCAGGGTGGACTGTCCCCTTCGATGACATAGCGGGAGATGCGCCGCGCCGGCTCCGGAAGAACGGGTTTCAGAGCAACTGAACGCGACTGCTCGCGCACTGCTTCCGGATAGTACCAGGCAACGGATGGCATATATGGCCGCTCGCGGGAGCGCAGTTCGATCAGGTAGGTCCGCCGATCGGTATTGACGACCAGGTTGGTCTCGATCGAAGCTCGGGTCGGCTTGACCAGGATATGGACGCGCCGTGTGTCGCCGCTCCCGCTCTCGGTATCGCCCACGACCCAGCGTACGGTATCTCCGGCCGCGATCGGCCCTGATCCCGTCAACTGTTCTCCCTCCTGTAGCGCGATATCCGTGATCTGCCCCGGTGCGGCGTAAATTTGATAAAGCGCCCCGGGACTGTAGGCGTAGATTTGCGCCGCGTTGAAATACCCGCGCTTGCGCGGTTCAACACGGGCCGCACTGTTTGCCATCTCAACCCGGCTCACCGGCTCTACGTTTTCCTTCCCTCCTGACTTACCGCCGAAAGCTGGCTTCCAGAGGGGTGGAACGTGAAGCGGTCTCGGTTTGTCGTCGAGAGCCACCGGTGGTGCCGGCAGCGGAGGAACTTCAGCGTCATAGCTGATCTCCGGCGGAATGTAGGTCGCGCATCCACCAAGCATCGACGAACAAAGCAGGAGAGCGTGGAAACTTGCTCGCTTCGCTAACACGAACTTGGGCCGAGTCGAATTGAGCCCGCTTTGCGCACCTGGATGCTTCGAATGAACGTCAGACGGCGTCTTGGTCACTGACTCAACTCCTTTGACCAGTTGATGGCGCGGACGTAGACCCCAAGGGGATTCTTGCGCAGGCGTTCGGCATCGCGCGGCGACTCGATTGCGATCGTGAGAATTGCTGTCCAGCGTTCGGTCGAACTCAGCGAACCGTTGTCGTAACTGCGTTCAGTCCATGCGACCCGAAAGCTCTCCGAAGACGCGCGAATGACGCTCGAGACGTCTACGGAGATTTGAGCCTTGCCCAGCTTGGCAAAGGGGTCATTGTTGCGTGCATAATCGTTGAGCGCAGCCGCGCCACGATCCGTCGTAAACTCATAGGCCCGGAGCCAATTCTGGCGCAGAACGATACCGTCGGCCGGCAAGCCTCTGACGTCCTCGATGAACCGCGCCAGATGGTAGGCGATCTGAGCGTCAGTAGGTTGATAGTCGATGTTGGCCGGCGCAACCCTTTGGGCTTGGCCGAGATGATCGACTTCTACTACCCAAGGCGTGATCGATCCCTGGCTCGATTGCCACACAAGGCTGCCAGCGAGACCGGCTGAAAGCATCAGGCAGCCGACCGCCATTAGGCGCCAGTTCTTGGCCTGCACGCGGGCAGATCCAATGCGTTCGTCCCAAGCCTGCGCTGCCTTTTGGTAAGGCGTAATCGGCTCGGGCATGCGCCCGTAGTGAACTGATGGTCGTTTGAACATCGCTGGTTGCCCCCTGATATCGAGTGATCGGTTTCAAGTCTTGCGATAGAAGGTTTGAGGCGCTGTCGTGCGGCGGAGGTGCAGTACTGCGTCTCAGCGTTCTCCTTCGGACAAATCGACGGAGGAGCCGCTGCCACCATGATCGCCGGAGCGGACGGCGTGGCCAGCGGCGGAGGCACCATGCCGAATCGTCTGAGCACGCTTCATGCGGCGAGCCCAATCAGGCTGCCCTTCGGCCGGAGCGCCCGCGCTCTGGTCGCCCGCTTGGCTACCTCCGAACGCAGCCGCTGCTCGACGCAATGGACTCGTCGCAGCGGAAGCGCCACCCTCCGCGACGCCGGCAAGGCCGCCGCTTCGATACGCGGCTGCTGCTCCGGTTATGACAGCGCCGCCACCGCGCGCGGCTCCTGCAACAGCACCGCCAGCGAGACCGGCACCGCCAGCAGCAAGTCCCGCACCTGCCGCAACAATGCCGCCAGCAGCAAGGCCTGTTCCAATCGCGGCGCCGGCGCCGAGTTGAGGTCCGCCCGACACTAGGCCGTTTGCGATACCCGGACCGAAGATGCCGAGGCCCAGCAAGGAAAGCGCCGCGAGCACCAGCGTCATCGCGTCTTCGATGGTCGGCTGTGCACCGCCGAAACCTGCGGTGAACTGCGAGAACAGGGTGGAGCCGATGCCGACGATGACGGCCAGGACCAGGATCTTGATGCCGGAAGATATGACGTTGCCCAGAACGCGCTCCGCCGCGAAAGCGGTCTTGCCAAACAAGCCAAAGGGAATGAGCACGAAGCCGGCCAGTGTCGTGAGCTTGAACTCGATCAGGGTGACGAAGAGCTGGATCGCCAGAATGAAGAAGGCGAGCAGCACCACGACCCACGCGAACAGGAGAACGACGATCTGGACGAAATTCTCGAAAAAGCTGATGTAGCCCATCAGGTTGGATATGGACTCGAGCAATGGTCGGCCGGCATCAAGGCCAACCTGAGCGATCTTTCCCGGCCGCAGGAAATCCGATGCGGACAGGCTTGCGCCCGATGCTTTCAACCCAAGACCCGCAAAGCTTTCGAAGACGATGCGCGCCAGGCTATTCCAATTGCTGATCAGGTAGGCAAAGACGCTGACAAAGAGCGTCTTCTTGACGAGGCGTGCGATGATGTCCTCGTCCGGCTCCCAGCTCCAGAACAACGCGGCAAGCGTGATGTCGATCGCGGCAAGCGTAGTTGCAAGATATCCGACGTCGCCCCCCAGCAGCCCGAAGCCATTATCGATGTGGCGCGTGAATGTCTCAAGGAACTGGTCGATGATGCCTGTACTGGTCATGGCTTGCTCGCTTCAGGTAGCGCCACCGACGGATATCCCTGCGGCATCCGACTCTGGTCTTTTGGCGCGGGTGTCAGGCCAGCGGCCGGGTCGGATCCCCGAAGCGGAGCTGCGCTGTCTTTCCGGCCGAAGAAACGGCGCCGGTTCTCAGCCCAAACCTTTTGGCAATGCTGATAGCCTCCGACATCGTCTGACGTGACGGTGCGGCAGCGGGCGAGATCGGAAACGTCAACATCCGTGGTCTGCTCTGTCTTTGGGAGCGCAGACGCATCTTCGCCACTACGAAGCTGGATCGTGCAGGCAGTCACGACCAACACGCCGATTGTCGTAAGTAGCGACAGCGCCTTAAATGTCTGGATGTCAGTCATCAGTGGAACATCTGCACGTTGGATGATTGATAGCCCTGCCCTGGCGTAAGAAACCGTCGGAGCTGTTCGCGGCCCTGGTCCTGGGCCGCCGCGCGCTGCGCGGCTTCAAGGCTCTGCGCCCTGCCCTGTGCCGTCACGACAGCCGTCAGGTCCGCCAGCTGCTGCGCATTCAGTGCGAGAATCTGATTGCCGGCCTGTGTTGCCTGCAGGGCGCCGCTAGCGCTCTGACTCGACGTCACGAGTGCAGACGTCTGGATTCGATTGGTATTGAGGTTGCCAACGATGCCAGCCTGGACACGAAGGGCATCCTGCGTTGCGGCATATGAATTCTGCCAGCGCGATTGAGCATTGGAGATCAGCAACTGATCCGACTGGCTGCTGGCGGCTGGCGCGTAGCTCGTCGAGAAGGCGCGATCAATCTGCTGGACGTCATAGGCGATGCGCTGCGCCTGGGCCAGCAATTGCTGGGTGCGCTGGATCGAGGATTGCAGTTGCTGCAGCGACGAGTACGGCAGGTTCGCCAAGTTTTTTGCCTGGTTGATCAACATCTGCGCCTCGTTCTGCAACGAGGTGATCTGGTTGTTGATCTGCTGGAGCTCTCGCGCAGCTGTCAGGACGTTCTGAACGTAGTTGTTGGGATCGAAGACGATCAGCGCCCGTGCGGGCACCGCGATGCCGAGCATCAGCGCGACGGTGCCAGCGGCTGCCAATAGGCCAAGACGCCTCATAGTGATTTCTCCAGATTGACGAGATTGGGGAGCAGGTCGAGGGTCCAGGCCAAACCGCGGTGCTGGAGCCAGGCCGGTACGAAGCCATCAGGTCCATGTTCGGCCAGGAGCTGCGTAATGGCAGCCTGGTCGGTCTTGGCAGAGGCCGCAGTGAATGCGAGCGCAATCTCACCAAGGCCAAGTTCGAACATCCGGTTGCCGCGACGGGACTGGCAGTAGTAGTCGCGCTTGGGCGTTGCCCGGCTCAGTAGCTCAATCTGCCGGTCGTTGAGACCGAAGCGTCTGTAGATGGCTGCGATCTGGGGTTCGATCGCCCTCTCGTTCGGCAGCAACAGCCGCGTTGGACAGCTTTCGATGATCGCCGGCGCGATTGCAGAGCCATCGATGTCCGAGAGCGACTGGGTCGCGAAGATGACGGAAGCGTTTTTCTTCCGAAGGGTCTTCAGCCACTCCCGGAGCTGTCCGGAAAAATCATCGTCGTCGAGGGCAAGCCACCCCTCATCGATAATAAGAAGAGTCGGCCGGCCGTCCAGATGGTCTCCAATCCGATGAAAGAGATAGGCCAGCACGGCAGGTGCCGCGCTCGTTCCAATCAACCCTTCGGTCTCAAACGCCTGAACGGAGGCCTCGCCAAGGCGCTCAAATTCGGCATCGAGCAGGCGCCCGGAAGGACCGCCGAGGCAATATGGTTGCAAGGCGCGTTTCAGAGAGTTCGATTGGAGCAGGACTGACAGGCCCGTCAGGGTACGCTCCACCCTCGGCGCCGAAGCGAGAGATGTTAGCGCCGACCACAGATGAGCCTTGACCTCCGGGGTGATCTCGACCTTTTCCCGGGCGAGGATCGCGCCGATCCATTCGGTCGCCCATCCGCGCTCGGCGGGATCGTCAATCCACGCCAACGGCTGGAGGGCGACTGGCTTTTCGCTCTCGTCGGACAGTGCGCCGCCGAGATCGTGCCAATCACCACCCATGGCGAGGGCGGTCGCCCGAATCGAGCCACCGAAGTCGAACGCAAAGACCTGAGAGTTCGGATAACGCCTGAACTGCAACGCCATCAGAGCGAGCAGCACCGACTTGCCAGCGCCTGTCGGTCCTACCACAAGGGTATGCCCGACGTCGCCGACATGGAGGGAGAATCGGAACGGGGTTGATCCCTCAGTCTTGCCCAACAGAAGCGGCGGACCTTTGAAATGCAGATCCCTCGCTTCGCCCGCCCACACCGCCGACATCGGAATCATATGGGCGAGATTGAGGGTGGACACCGGTGGTTGCCGCACATTCGCATAGACATGCCCCGGCAAACTGCCGAGCCAGGCTTCGACGGCGTTCACCGTCTCAATCATGCAGGTGAAATCGCGACCCTGAATGACCTTCTCGACCAAGCGGAGCTTTTCGTCGGCCGCATTGGCATCGCGGTCCCAGACAGTGATGGTCGCTGTGACAAAGGCTTGCCCAATCTGATCCGACCCCAGCTCCTGTAACGCCGCGTCGGCATCAAGCGCTTTGTTGTGGGCGTCGGTATCGAGCAGCGTCGACGCCTCGTTGGTCATGACCTCCTTGAGAATGGCCCCAATCGACTTCCGCTTGGCAAACCACTGCCGCCGAATCTTGGTCAGCAGCTTGGTGGCATCGGTCTTGTCGAGCATGACCGCGCGGGTTGACCAGCGATACGAAAATGGCAGGCGATTTAGCTCGTCCAGGATCCCGGGGGTCGTCGCCCCCGGAAAACCGACAATCGTCAGAACCCGCAGGTGGGCTGAGCCCAACATCGGCTCAAGGCCGCCGGTCAGCGGCTGGTCGGCCAACAGCGCATCGATGTACATCGGAATTTCGGGCACCCGAACCCGATGACGCTTGATCGAGATCGTCGAGTGCAGGTAGGTCAGCGTGTCCTGATCATCGAGCCAGGCACATTCGGGCATGAACCCTTCGACGAGCTGCAATACGCGGTTCGTTTGATCGGCAAACCCCCGCAGCACCTCGCGCGCGTCGGCGCCAACGGTGCGGTCGCGACCTTCATAGAGCAAGCGCTCCGCCTTAGCCGCTCCTTCCTCCGGCGGCAGATAGAGGAAGGTCAGGAAATAACTGGACTCATGGTGGGCACCCGCCTCTTCGAACTGAGCTCTGCGCTCGGCGTCGACCAATGCAGATGCGACATCCGGAAAGGTGTTCGGCGGATAGTTACCGGCAAAATGGCGCTGCGCTTCGACGAATACGGCCCAGCCGGATCCCAGGCGGCGCAAGGCGTTATTCAAGCGACCGGCGACCGCGACAAGCTCAGCCGGCACTGCGCTGTCGAGATCAGGCCCCCGGAACTTCGCCGTCCGCTGGAACGAGCCGTCCTTGTTCAGGATGATTCCCTCGTCCACCAGGGCTGCCCAAGGCAGAAAGTCGGCGAGCCGGGCATTGGAATGGCGATATTCGGCAAGGTTCATCATGACCGAGAGCTCAGGTGTTGAGATGACCGGGGATGCGCAGATGTCGGCGCACCACATCGACGAAGGCCGGGTCGCGCTTGGCGGCCCAGACTGCGGCCATGTGGCCGATAAACCAGAGGACCAGACCCGCGATCCAGAGCCGCAGCCCCAGACCTAGGGCTGCCGCAAGCGTGCCGTTGACGATCGCAACCGATCGCGGCGCGCCACCCAATAGGATTGGTTCGGTGAGCGCGCGATGAACGGGCCCGGCAAAGCCTGTGATCGGCTCATCCATCAGATCACCACGCCGCCGCCGAAGGAGAAGAACGACAGGAAGAAGCTTGAGGCGGCAAACGCGATCGATAGACCGAACACGATCTGGATCAGCCGGCGGAAGCCACCTGATGAGTCCCCGAATGCGAGCGTAAGCCCGGTCACGACGATGATGATGACCGCGATGATCTTGGCGACCGGCCCCTCAACCGATTGCAGGATCTGATTGAGTGGCTGCTCCCATGGCATGTTCGAACCAGCGGCCCATGCCGGCACCGCTGCCAAAAGCACCGTGCCGAAGGCAGCCAGCGATGCACCTCGAAGAAAACGAAATTGCACACGCATGTCAGTCTCCTGCTGATGAAAGATTGTAGTCGCCGCTGGCGCTGAGCCCCGAGATGAGGGCGAGTTCAGCGAGGCGACGGTCGGCGCCGCGTCCCGCCAGCACCGCGATAACGTTGATGGTCTCGGCGATCAGAGCCCGCGGAACCGTGATCACGGCTTCCTGGATGAGCTGCTCAAGCCGCCGCAGTGCACCGAGCGCGGTGCCCGCATGAATAGTGCCGATGCCACCGGGATGACCGGTGCCCCAGGCCTTGAGCAGATCGAGCGCTTCCGCACCGCGGACCTCGCCAACCGGAATACGATCAGGACGCAGTCGGAGGGACGAGCGGACGAGATCCGACAGCGTCGCCACACCGTCCTTGGTCCGCAGCGCAACGAGATTGGGCGCTTTGCACTGCAACTCGCGAGTGTCCTCGATCAGTACGACCCGATCGGAGCTCTTCGCCACCTCGGCCAGGAGCGCATTCGTCAATGTTGTCTTGCCGGTCGATGTCCCACCGGCGACCAAAATATTTTTCCGTGCGGCGACCGCGCTCTGCAGGATCTCGGCCTGCTTCGAGGTCATGATCCCCCTGGCGACGTAGTCGTCGAGCGTAAACACGGCGACTGCGGGCTTGCGGATGGCAAAGGCTGGCGCTGCAACGACCGGGGGCAAGAGTCCTTCGAAGCGCTCACCGGTCCCGGGCAGTTCGGCCGATACCCTCGGCGCACCGGCATGCACCTCCGCGCCGACATGATGCGCAACCAGGCGAACGATGCGTTCGCCATCCGCAGCCGACAGAGTTTCGCCTGTGTCGATCAGGCCATTCGACAACCGGTCGATCCACAACCGTCCATCCGGGTTGAGCATCACCTCAATGATCGCTTCGTCTTCGAGGTAGCCGGCAATCGCCGAGCCAAGTGCGCTGCGCAGCATTCGCGCACCGCGCGAATTCGCTTCCGATTGAATGGAATGGATTGCCACCGCTCGCCCCCACGAATGAGGACGCCCAAAGCGCGTCCTCAGATGGGGATGATTAGAAAAAGCACCAGTGGACTTGGCGCAACAAGCGCTTTGCGTGATCGTAGGCTAGCGTAGAAAAAGAAAGACTGAGAACCCATGTTTGAGGCCTACTTAATCGGCCGGCAGCTCACCACTCCGCATCGTCATCCGCAGGCAGGAGGATGATCGAATCCTCATACAACCCAACCGACTCGACGGCTCGGGAATCATCAGCCGGCTTGAAGACGAGGATTGAACTCATCCACGGAGTGATGGATCGGCGCCCGGGCAGCGCGAACCAGGCCAACGCCGCGATCTGCAGCGCTAGGTTGAGACCGAAAGCGACTTGATAGGCCTGGAGCGGCCGATGGCCATCGTTCGCCGACCATTGCTCCAGGATAAGACCTGTCGCGTATTGTGCCAGAAAAGCCCAACCAAAGTGCAAGACGTTCAAGGCGCCGTTGGCACGACCGGCAAGTTGCGGCGGAAAGTAATCCGCTATCACCGCGAAGCTGACCACAGTCGCCGTGCCGGCAATTGCGACAACGGACCAGGGCAGGATGGACGGCAGAGGCACTCGCAGGATCAAAGCTAGCTGCGCTGCGACAAACAGCACCGCAACCGTCGCTAACACCGTCTCCGCCCTGATTCCTCTTTGCTTGACGTAGTGGACGGTCATCCCGAACAACAAGGCGCCGCAGCTCAAGACGATCGACATTATGAACAGCTGTCTCACGAGACTTGTGCGATCAAGCCCCTCCACGTCGGTCAGCCACGGTGATGCCCACAGTCCTTGCAGAGACCAGGCTGATCCAATGCAAGTCGCCGAAAATGGGGCCACTCGCCAGAAGCGACGATCGGCAAAAACGGAGCCAAGGGTGGCGCGCGGTGTTGGTGGGACAATGACCCGCTCAGGCACGACGACATAGATGAGAATGGCCGTCGCTCCGGTAGCGGCCGCCAGAGTTTCAAAGAGCTGCCGCCATCCCATCCAGGCGAGCAGGTGTTCGACGGGGACCGTAGCGGTCACCGCTCCTAGCGATCCCAGCATGACCATATAGCCGTTCAGCAGGGCAACTCGCTCCCTGGGGAACCAGATGATGATGGACTTCAGTCCAGCAGTCAGCGCTGCAGCGACACCAAGCCCGATCATTGCACGGGCGATCAAAAGGGACAGGAAGCCGGTCGATACTGCGAACAGTCCGGCGCCCACTGCTGCGAGCAAGAGCAAAACACTCTGGACGCGACGCGGACCAAAGCGGTCCAACAATATGCCGACTGGGATCTGCGCCGCCGCAAAAACGAGGAAATAGACCGAGGTAAGCAACCCGAGGTCGGCAGCCCCAACCCCGGCATCAGAGCTGAGATGACTGGCGATCAAAGCGTTGATCGTTCGAAACAGATACGAAAGATAATATCCGACCGCAAACGGGAGAAATACGCGCGCGGTGAGGCGCCATGCCCCTGAAATCTGCATGCTGGCCCCCTTTCTGTCGGCTCGTGCAAGCCGATAGCGTGACCAGCTTTGCGCGGTTCGGCTAAATCGCTGCGGTCGTAGGCTGGCGTAGAAAAAGAAGGGTCGGCGCGTTTGCGCATCCATGACGCTCGGTCAGGATTCGTCGACCGGTTCCTGACGGCGGATATCTTCCGGAATCTCGCGGAGAAAGCTTTGCCCCTTTTGCAGGCGGCGCCCGAGTGCCTCGACAAATCCTTCAAACCGCTCCCGGCCTTTTACTTGCGCGGCCGCCTGCGCGTCATTCGGTAGTGGCGGCGTGATCGTCAGCCAGAACCGTATGAAGAGCGCCAGGCTTTCGGCCGTCAAACCCACGTCGCGCTCCAACCTCTGCATCTGACGCGACAGCCGATCGAGGCGCCGGGCGTACGCTGCCTCCCGCCTGTCCGCTCCGTCGGGTGAAAGAAAGGAGGCGACCGCAGCTTCCACGATGGCAGACCGGGAAAGCTTCTTGCGATCGGCGAGCTCCGAGATCTGTTTCAGCAGCTCTGGCGGAAAATAGACGTTCATCCGATCGCGCATATTGCCTCAGAGCTCCATACCGTCATTCGGATCCATGGCGACTTGACTGGCGACACCTCCCAATGGTTCCGCTTGTCGAGCGAGCCTTCGGGGTCGACCAGGACGTCGGCGACATTCTGGACGTCGCGGACCTCCCACTCCCCGCGCCGGACCTCCAGCAGCGGGTTGTAGGCTGAAGACTTTGGGTTGGTTGGATCGAACAACAGGACGCGGCCGTGCCGCGAGCGGAAACCCGCGGTCAGCTGCCAGTTTTCGCCCTTGATGTCATGCACGATGGCCGAGCCTGGCCAAGCCAGCAGGGACGGGACGACAAGACCGACGCCTTTGCCGGACCGGGTTGGTGCAAAACACAACACGTGCTCCGGCCCGTGATGGCGGAGGTAGTCGCGATCGAGCTTGCCCAGCACCACGCCATCCGGACCAAGAAGTCCGGCCGCTCGGACCTCTTCCGCACCAGCCCAACGCGCTGAACCATAGGTCTCGACATTTTTCCCTTCACGCGCGCGCCACACCGACATGGCGATCGCCACCGCGATCGAAACGGCGGTCCCTGATGCTGCGATGAAGGCGCCCTCGACAAAGACCTGCGGCGCATAGGCATCGTAGACGAACCACCACCAGAAGAAGATCGGCGGATAGTAGATCTTGAAGCCGAACAGCTCGAACCAGGGCCGCCCAAGCTCGGGCTGGTAGGCAAGTCGCCAGGCCGTCCACTCGGTTGCTCCCCAGATGGCCAGCAAGACGATCAGGCCGACAACGATCAGCTGACCCCAGAGGATTTTGGTTCCGGACATTCCTAGCGCCCTTCCGCAACTGAATTGGCGAGATACCTAGAGGCCGAGGTCGCGCTTCCGACCAAAACCCCATTCGATGCCACCGCCGTCTTTCACGACACCGGTGACGTGTTGGCCAAGCTTGTTCTCGAGTTCGCGCGACCACGGCACGAGTTGGAAGCCGAGCCCGTTATCGATCATAGCGAAGCGTCCCGAGGTGAGCGTCACCCGCTGGCGGTACGTGCCCGCCACATGCTCCCCGGACGCGTCGTTCACATGAGGAAGGCCGGTGTCGGCCGAGATTTTTGAAGCCACCTCGTCCAGCTCGCGTCGGCGCAACGTGTTCAGGAGGTCGCGCCGCAAGATGAGGCGCTGGCCCTGCCGCTGCGCCAGGCCCTCCTGGATCAGATGCTCGGTACGGGCTTTCATGGCGTCGCGGGTCTCTCGGCCGAATCCGCCCATGGCAAGCGGCATGGGGTCGCGTTCGACCAGCCTGTGGTCGAGCCAGGTTGCTCCCCTCGCAGTGATCTGCTCACCAAGATCGAGGTCGGAACGGGTTGCGAGCACCACGGTCGGCCGCGGATCGCCGGCTTGACCGAAGCGTCGGACTTCAACGATGCCGCCGGCCGGCGGAGCATGTTCGAAAGCCTCTAGGCCTCGAAAGCGCACATGGTGCGCCAGTCCGTCTGTTCCGTCGATCAGGACATAGGCCTCGCCGGTCAGTTCGTCATGCAGTCCACGGTCGACCAGTCGTCCGATAATCTGGGATGCCGGCTGTCCAACCTCGATGACGAAATCGGCAACGCCGCGCGCTTCCCCACGCTCGGTAAAGGCCCTGTGCATGGTCTTGATGATGTCGCCGCGCATACCGAGGTCACGCAAGCTACGCTCGGCCTCGAGCCCGACCATCCATTCTCCCGGTAGGGCGGACGCGGCAAGGCCCATCTTCTCCAGGTGTTGAAGGCGACCGATCATCAGGCGCCGGATCTCGGAATCGGACTTGCCGGGATTCTCTGCGCGAAGATCGATATGGCCGGTCTCATCGGCCGCCAGCCGGATCTCCCGATCGAGCCGCGTCCATCGTTCCGCCGTGACTTCCCTCTCCAACGAATTCCGGATCTCGTGCTCCGGTTTTGGGCCCAGTTCGATGGCGACCAGTTCCTCAGCGCGCGAGCGCAGGCCCTTGCTGATATAGTCGCGAGAGATCACGAGATCCGCCCCTTCCTCATCTATCCCACGGACGAGAAGATGGACGTGAGGGTTGTCGGTATTCCAATGATCGACAGCCACCCAATCGAGCTGGGTGCCGAGGTCGGTCTCCATCTGCCTGGCGAGGTCGCGGGTAAACGCCTTCAGATCGGTCATGTCGCCGCCGTCCTCCGGCGAGACGATGAACCGGAAATGATGCCGGTCGTCCTTGCAGCGTTCTGCGAAAGCCGCGCTATCAGCGCGGTCGCCGCCGGCATCGAACATCTCGGCCCGCTCACCGCTCCGGGTCACGCCGTCGCGCTTCAGATATGAAAGGTGCGCGGTCAATGGTGCGGAACGGAACGCTCCGCCTTTGTGACGAACCACGCGCGCCTTCACCACAACGCGCCGCGTTGGATTGAACATTCTGGCGCGGCTAAAGGCCAGGCGCCCGCGGCCAAACGTCGAGTGCCCATAAGCCGTCGAGCGCCTGCCCACCACTGTCTGACCCGAGGTATGTCCTGCTTTCTTCGCCGCCCGCAGCACCTGATTGATGAAGCTCTTGGGCTTCGGCGCGCGGGTACTACGAATGCGTCCAGGCCGTATACGCAGGTCGCTGTCGCCCACGCTCACTACAGGGCCTCCCAACGATCAAAAGCACGAACGGTGCCGAAAACACCTTTGATTGCATTCGTAAAATTGCTAGGCGCGGCACGCGCCCCGACCGACCGGCACGCCAGAACCCAAGCCATGCCAATGGCTTGCGGTTCGACCGGCGAGCCCCTTTTATCTAGCCGTCCTGCCATCGCGTTCTCCTGGCTGCTGATTCCCAGGACCCAACGTCCAAGCCACCAGGCCCTCGGAAGGAGCGGCGATTTGCAACGTAATGCAGTTCGGGTCATTGCGGCGGATCCTCGAATAGCCCCCGCCCGAGCACGTCGGCTGACCGCCTCATTGCGAAAGAGCAGCAGCGACTTGGCAGCCGACTTGCGAAGCCCGAGTGCTTCTGAGCGCTTGCGATAGCGATCGTTACCCGAAGGGCCGAGACACCCGAAGGGTGGCTCGGTGAGGAGCGAAGCGACGAGTAGAGCGCGGGCCGAAGGCATCGCCCATACGCCGTCAGCTTGCGGACCCGCACACCTGATCATTGCGATGTTCCCGAACCCGATTGAGGGACGAACACGCCAATAGGCCGGGGGACCATGGGCGCATCGGGCGCCGAGATTGCCGTCATGACATCGCCCGGCGGCACGAGCGCCAGCAACTGACGGCGCGTTTTCATGAGATCGGGTCGCCTGACGAATAGCGTCCCAGCCTTTGATGAATGGCTGCTGGACGTCCACCTCGCCGGCAGGTCGATGGCAAGCAGATTTGTAAGCTTTGCGACGTATGCTCGCGTCTCTTCTGGCAGAGGGCCGCCTGCGAGATGCTCTTCATAGCGTGATGGTCCCACGTTGTACGCGGCAAACACGCCAGGCGAGCCATACCGATCGAGCAGTTCGCGCAAGTACGCCGTGCCGGCCAGAATGTTGTCGTGCGGGTCGTAGGGGTCGTTCCCGAGATTGTAGCGCTCGCGAAGGTCCGCCCAAGTCGCCGGCATGATTTGCATCAGGCCCATTGCGCCTTTTGGCGATCTGGCGTGCACATCACCAGAACTCTCGATGCTTTGGACTGATCGGATCCAGTTCGGCGCAATCGCAAAGCGTTGTGAGGCTTCATTGATGAAGCCGGCAAATGAGTGAGCGGTCTGACTGATCGCCGGCTGGGCGGCTGATCCACTCTGGGCCAAAGCCTCACCGTCGAACGCGGTCAGAAGAAGCATCAAGGGCACGACAGCACAAATGCGCGTGCCCAACCGACCCAACCACGCCGTCGGGCTCGCGCCGGTCTTGCAGACATCGATCGAGGCGGAGGAATGATCCCGCAATCGATCGAACAAGGGAATGGCGAGGAGAACACGTCGAATGCGCACGATCACTCCTCCCACGTCCACACCGGCATCGCATGGCCGATCACGCTAGACGCCGGAAGAAATCCAAAATACCGGCCATCAAGAGAGTCGTCCGACTGCCAGTTCATCAGAAACAGTTCGCCGTCGCCGACGACGCGGCAGCCCTGCCATCTCGGCAATGGCCGCCCGCGTCCGTCGCGATCCCTCGCCTCGCCCATTGCAATGTCGTCGACCGAAATCTTGAGGCCGGTTCTGCAAACACTCTGGCCGGGAAGAGCAAGCACGCGCTTCAGCATGGGTACGCCAATGGGCAAATAGCCGTTGAGGTCGAGGAAGGCCGCGAGCGGCTCCGGCGGCTGCACGGCGACCAATTCAGTGACTTGGAATTGGTCCGCCGGGCGGAGGCGGTAGAGACCGATCGGAACGCTCGCGGATGCGTTCCAGATGAAAAGCGGAAGCGGCTCCAGGACGATCGTCGCGACGAGCGCAGCAGCGGCCCCAATCATCATAGCCAGCATCATGAGGCGGCCTGTCATCGCATCACCTTTTGGCGATGAAGCCAGGCCCGGTGGCGTGCTTTCGTGTAGGACCGCGGGTTTTCGTTGACGGACAGACGGTTGTGAACGTGATGCCAATGATCAGGTGCGACATCAGCTGGATCGATGCCGAGCGCCTCGATGGCGTCGGTCATCTGCAGCACTCGCTCGACCTTCGGCCAACCAGCGAGCCGCAGCAAGATCTCCCCACCCGGCTTCACATACGGGATGGTCGAGCAGCGCTGTCCCGGTGCGACCGCGCGCAAGATGTCGATGCGCGAAATGATCGTCCCAAAGTCGTTTGAGGTCCATCGGACGAAGGCAAAGATGCTGCCGGGCGCAAATGACAGGACACGCCGGTGGCGATCAAGCTTCCGTTCCGCAACAACTCGACCGAACCGAATGCGGTTTTCGATACGCTTCTCAAGCCACAGAACTTCCACTTCCGTGAGATCGCTCATGCCGCGGCTCCCTGACGCTGGAGTTGGCAGCCGTAAGCATGGGGTTCGGCGAATAGCGTATGCGACTTGGAGAGCCAAACAGAACTGGCGGCCTGCTGCTGCCGATCGCCTCCAACGAGGTTTTCGGCCTGGTGCGTTAGAAGAAATCCGAAGGATTTCTGGTTAGTAAAGTTAGAGCGGCCGGAAAGCGAGGAGAAACAAGCTCTTAATCTCGATTCCGGTCCCCGATAGCACGAGGATCGGGTCCCCGATAGCACGAGGGTTGCGGTCCCCGATAGCACGAGCTGATTCACAGGTTGTCCTCCGAATTTGGAATGAGACCGCGCCGACGCAAGCGTGCCGTTAAGGGATGAACAGGCGTTGGCGCGAAGTTCAGCCGCTCGGTGCCATCAGGATCCCGTGTGAGCACGAGCTGATAGCCGGGCAATGTCTGGCGCTGAACGATCTGACGTACGTCGTAGGCAAAATGCTTGAGCGGCGAGAGGATGCCGGACTTGGCATGGAGGTGCACAAGGTCAAAACTCCAGCCGCCGTCCTGGCGCCCACCGTGCTTGCGCACTAGGCGGTAGAGCCACCGTTCAAGCCCGCCGGTCAGATCGAAATAGGCTCGATCAATCGTCAGCACGAGCGCGTCGTCGATGACGCCGGCGTAGAACCAATCCGGCAGGATCAGCTCGAGCCCGAATGGGCGGCCATTTGCATCCGCCGTCTCCTTCCACTCGTTGATCCAGGAGAAGCGATGGCGTCGCCGTTCTGCCGGTTGACGGATCGACGTCAGCACGGTCGTTGACTGAAGTCTGTCAAGACCAGCCTTCAGGCGGTCATAGTCACGTGCGCTGGTGCCGCGGCCCACAAACGTCAAAATCTCGTAAGGCGTTGCAGCCATCAGGCGCGACGTCTTCAAGCCAGTATCACGGGCTTGGACGATCTGGGACGCGGCCCAGATCAGAACGTCTGCATCCCAGATCGTCGCCATGCCGTGTTCCGGCACGGCTTCGACACGAATTGAGATCGCACCCGCGCGGAAATCGATCGGCACAGTTCGCTTTGTTTTTGCAAGCGAGAAGAACGGATAGGCCATCAGATCCTGCGCATCGCGCGGCGCGAGATCGCCGGGCAGCGCCCGAAAGAGCTCAAGCAGCTCGCGCTCTGCATGGTGTTTGCGCCGCATAGTCACTGCTCTCACGCGGCTATCAGCGACGTTCCTGACCTGCATAGGGACGCAGGGCCGGATGCTTCTTGGCGGGCAGCACGGTCCCCTTGCCGGGATCCGATGTCGACGTCTTGGCGCCGAGATCGGCCCACGCTTTCAGGTCATCGACGGCGTAGACAACACGTCCGCCAATCTTACGATACGTCGGTCCAGTACCGTATGTGCGGTGCTTCTCCAGCGTGCGGCCGGACAGACCAAGGTAACGCGCGGCCTCTGGCGTACGCAGGAATCGCGGGGGGAGACCGGCCATCGGATCGGGCATTTGAGAACTCCAGGATGACAGCGCACTACGCTTGGCTAGGCCGGCGTGTGTGCGGTCATCATGGAGGAGCAGAACCTCGGAGGGGGATGCCGAATGTTGGGGGTGCGATTTTCGGCACCCTCGGGGACTGCGCTACTCATCCCTGCGCCCGGCCCAGGAGCAGCAGTTGCTTCTGCTTTTGCCTTGAGAATTGGAGAAGCGAATTCGAGAACTACTCGGCAAGGAAATCGTGCAGGAAAATTTGCGCGGATTTGCAATTGGTGACACGAGGTTCGCCGAATTTGAGCCTATCCTGAGGCCCATTTCATCGAGAGTAAACGGCTGGACTGATCGCCAGATTTCTCTGTTGGTTCATCTTCACGATCTTGGAGGTGACTACGCGGCGGGGCCTCGACATTGCCGCGTTGCCGACTTGCTGATTGAGGAATTGAGCGAGCGACAATGGATTGCCTCTATATGGCAACTGGCGGCGGATCCGCAGCTGAACGGATCGCCTACATCGTACTCGAAGACCCCGGAAACCGGCGAACACACGCCGATTGAGCAGAGGTCGTCGTGATGAGCAAACAGGGTTTGGGTCGCCATGTTGAGCGTGAGACAGGAATGACGTTCGACAGATGGGGCCGACGGTTCCTGATGGCATGGCGTCGAGGGAATTGCGATCCGGCGTCCTATCATAGCTTTGCCGATAAACTCGGATATGAATCCGCCGCTGCCTTCTCGGCAATGTTCAAGAAGTATATGGGGCAGCCGCCGGGCCGAGATTTGAGTACCTTGAGATTCTCGGCTAAGATCGGAGAGTAAAACTCATACCCGCTGGATTCCGGCCTCGCCTCCGAGAGGCGGGCTGATGATCCCGGAGGGACCAGACGCCGCTGCGGCGGGACCAAATCAGGGTGAAGCCCTCGCGGCCTTCGATCTTGACGGGCGAGGCGTAGATTGGGGGCCGCTAGGTTCGGATCGTTGAGCCTGACTGAGAGGTAAATCGCAAGCTGCCTCAGGCCAGCCGCGAAGACCCCGCCCGGCGGACCGGACGGGGCTTGGTGAGGCGCTCTTACTCGCCGCTCTTGCGTGGCCGCGACCAGAGGAGGGTGTAGCCTTCACCGCTCTCGTCATCGAACAGGTTGGCGTAGATCGGAGCGTTGAAGGAAGGATCGTCGAGCTTGAGCGAGAGGTAGTCCCGGCCCTCCTCGGAGCGCTTCGACCAGGCCGCGCCGATCTCCGCGCGACCCACATAGATGCGGTGGCTGGGAGCGTTGTCGTTGGAGCGGTTGGTCTCGGCGACGATGCGGACGCCCTTGGCCTGCAGGCTCAGGGTGACGATCTCGCCCTGGAAATCGTTGCCGACCTTCTTGAAGGAACCGATGTTAGCCATGTCACTTCTCCTGTTGTGTTTCGAGCCCGCGACCATCGCGGCCTCGATGGCGATCTGCAGGCCGAAGACGATCGGCGACGCACCCGCTCGCGGGCCGGAGCGGAGCGGAGGACGCCGTTGTGGCGACTTTCTTGTCTCGCGAGGAATGGGCGAAGCCCAGGGGAAGAAAGTCGCATCAACGGCGTTGCGGCTCAGACGATCGAGGCGAAGCCGGTCTTCGGCCAGATCCAGCCATCAACGAGGCCACGTGCGTCCGCGTGCTGAACCGCAATCTCGGGAGAAGACATGGCTTATCTCGGTTTTGCTGAACAAGAGGTTGGAACGATTCAGCGCAGAAAAAGAAACAATTTGCTGCAAAGGGCGGTATCGTCTCCCAGCAACGGAGCTAGGCAACACGGCTCCGCCGCGGCTGCGTGGGCCAGACCCAAATGCCGGCGGCTTTGATCGAGTAGTTCCGAGGAGGACTGGCCCCCCGCGCTCAGGGCTCGATCATCCCCCGTTCAGCGCGCCGATTTATGCGAACCTGTCGACGACGAAGGCGGTAAACGGTCATCCCTCGGGCCTTCCGGCCGTAAGAACTGGTTAGACGGACTCTCCATCACTCCACCCGGCTCGAGCGGGCGGGTCTTCGCCAGAACGATCAAGCGCGTCCATGACGTGACCCCAATGCAAACCGCGCCCAGGCAAACGAAGACCTCACGCCAAGCCAACGAAGGCACCCCGATCTGGGACACGGCGAACACCACATGATAGCCGGCCACGGCGGCGGGAATAGCAAATGCTGTTGCGATCGCGATGCGCAAAGCCAAGGACCGGGTAATCGCGACGGCGGCCTGACCGAAGGCAAGCGTCAACGCGCCACCGGCCGTTCCGATAAGCAGCGCACCGACCACGCCGGCACCATTCTGAAACGCCGTTATTCCGATACTGAGAGCGACGAAAAACGGCAGGGCATACACAGCGAGCGCAAAGATCGCCCAGCAGAAGAAGCCGATGCCGAGTGTGTTGAGAACGAGCCCAAGGGCAAGCATAGTGGTGGCTCCATATGCATAGATCTGACAGTCGCGCCTTCCACCACCACCACGGCGCAATTTTCGATATGGAGCCGAAACGAGGCAGAGTTGCGGCGCATGCAACTCCGCGTTCACGCCGGAGGCGAGAAGGCAGCGCTCACGCGCCGCCGAACCTCCAGACGGGGATGCCGAGCCGCTTCGCTTTGTCTGCCAGGTTGTCCTGGATTCCCGTGCCCGGGAAGTGCATGACGCCGATCGGCAGGAGTTCGAGCATGGCGTCGTTGCGCTTGAATGGGGCTGCCTTGGCGTGCTTTGTCCAGTCAGGCTTGAAGGCGATCTGAGGCACCCTGCGATTGGTCGCCCATTTAGAGGCGATAAGCTCGGCTCCTTTGGGCGAGCCGCCGTGGAGCAGGACCATGTCGGGATGCTTGGCATGAACCTTGTCGAGGCGGTCCCAGATGAGGTTGTGGTCATTGAAGTCGAGCCCGCCGGTAAGCGCGATCTTTGGTCCCGGCGGCAACATGACCTCGGTTTCGGCGCGACGCTTGGCTGCGATGAAGTCGCGGGAGTCAATCATCGCCGCGGTCAGCGTGCGGTGGTTCACGAGCGATCCTGACCGAGGGCGCCAGGGCGATCCGGTGTGAGTCTCAAAGCGCTCGATGGCCTGGTCGCGGAAGAGCTCCAGGCAGTTGCGGCGCTCGATCAAAGTGATGCCTTCGGCCGTCACGCGCTCGAGTTCGACCGATCGCACTTCGGAGCCGTCTTGGTCGCGCTGGCTTTTGTGCTGCGCCTGTTCGTTGTCGTCGAGTTGGCGTCCGATGCGGTCGACGGCGCGGTGGAACAGGTTGACGGTCGACCAGAGCAGATCGTCGAGGTCCGGTTCAAGCCGGGTGTCGCTCAACGTCGCGACCAGGGCATCAAAGATATCGGCGACAGCACCGGCGATGATCTTTCCCTCGGGAAGCGGCCGTGGGTCAGGCTGGTCGTCGAAGGGACGGTAGCCGAAGAGTTGTAGCTCGGTGAGGACGTGGTCAGTTGGAGAAGAGGCGTGCGGCGGTTCAATGTCGTCGTGGACGGTCATTGGAGGGATCCTTTGCCGGATCGGCCGCGCCCATCGCGGCCTTCGTGGCGATCACTCAGACGGCGGGCGGAGCGGGCCAGAACCCGCAAGGGCCGAAGCGGCAGCGGAGGATGGCGGAGGCCGGCTATTTTGCTTCGCGATGCAAAGCGCGCCGGTTTGATGGCTGTTGTGTCTGCATCGCCGGCGCGCGGCGGAAAATAGCCGGGCGCAGCCATTGCCGGCCCGGTCCGCTTGCCGTCCGATCGCCCTCTAGAAGGCCGAGGTCGCGTCCTCTTCCGGCAATGGCCTCGTTATGACCGACCTATTAACGTCGATCGAAGCACCGGCCTATTCTGCGGCTACTGTCGACGAATACAGGAAGCGGACGACGTCCTCTG
The DNA here is from genome assembly GCF_028128855.1 of Bradyrhizobium sp. CCBAU 11430. NCBI lineage: Bacteria > Pseudomonadati > Pseudomonadota > Alphaproteobacteria > Hyphomicrobiales > Nitrobacteraceae > Bradyrhizobium > Bradyrhizobium sp. CCBAU 11430. Next base: position 60,639 of record NZ_LBJV01000006.1, on the reverse strand, counting down.
GTACGAGTTGAAGCCGCAACTCTGCTCGGAGGGTCTCGAGACCGAGGATGTGCAGGTCTTCGTTGAAATCGCCCAGCCGGGGCGACAACGTAATCGCTTCAACGCCTACGGCTTTTGCACGCTGGGTGAGAGTAGCCTGCACCGCATCTCCGGCGGCATCTGCGTCACGGGCGATATAGAGCCGACGCAGACCAGACGGCAGCATCATGGCCGAGAGGTGATTGGCCGAGAGCGCCGCGGCCATAGGCAGAGTCGGCAGCACGTAACGCAATGAAAGCATGGTCTCGATTCCCTCGCCGGCGGCGAGCACGTCGTCCACCACGCCGAAGCGAACGGCGTTGCCGAGCAGATCGCCCATGGCCCGTCGTGGCGTGTCGATCGGAGCCTTGCCGAGACGAATGCGATCAAAGCCGTCTGGATCGAGCCAGGTTCGATGCACGCCGGTGATCCGCCCCTCGAGATCCGTGACGCAGGCAATCATCGCCGGCCAGGTTTCGGTCGGCGACTGCTCGTCCGGTCGATAGTAGCAACGAGGGTGGAAGCGGAGGCTGCCACCATGATGGACGTGGGCTATTCCGCGACGATGCAAATACGTCTCGACCACGGTGCCTTCGATCGGGCTAGAGATCGCAAAGAGCCGACGGGCGGCTTCCTGCGATCCGGCCGGCGGCACCGAACGAATGGGTTTCGGCGCCAGCTGCTGCTCAGGACGAGGCAGCTTCAGAAACCGCCTCGCTTCCTCGGCGACCTCGCTGAAGTCGCGCAAACCCCGGCATTCGCGGATGATGTCGAGGAGGTCGCCATGCTCGCCGGTCGCAGCGTCAGTCCACTTGCCGGCGGGGCCCTTCGGCGATTCTTGGAGCCGTACGAACAGTGAGCGGCCCGGATTATTGTGAACATCGCCGACCACCCAATACCGGCCTGCCCGCTTGCCGTGGGAGAGATAGTGCCGACACACCGCCTCCGCCTCGCGCGCGAGACGGCGTGCCAGTTCGGAAGCCCCGTGAGACATCACGCGGCCTCCCGCTCACTGACGCGCGCGACCGGGTAGGTGTCGAGCACCTTTGTCAGGATCCCGATGCCGCTTGCGTCCGTGGGCACGAACATCCGCAGCTTCCAGGATATGATCTCTCCAAAGAGGCCGTAAGCGCGGAGGCGATCGCGCATCGTGTCGTTGAATCCCGACAGCTCGATGCGGCATGCGCCCATCACCCGGACGCGGCGAAGCTGGAGCCCCTCCGCGAGATCGAGGACGGTACGTCCCTCCATCACCGCTGCAAAGGCAGCGTCCGGCGACAGCGTGGGCGCGTCCGCCGAGACGGCGTTTGCGACCCACGCGGCAGAAACCTTGCGGCCGATGATACGTTCGCCCGTATCGGTCTGAAGACGATAGACGCGGGTCGTTTCATCCGGCAGCCGCTTCCAGATGGGTAGCAGCAGTCCCGCAACGACGTGGATCGTGCTCTCCGTGAACTCAGGCACCTCAGCAAGCTCCGCCAGCCAGGCCGCAGCAAAACGTTCGCGATCCGCTTCAACCCAATGGCTCTCCACCATCATGTTCAAAGGGAACTGGTGCTGCTCCATAGGCCGGACCAGGCGGACGCGGCGCTCGATCTCGCCGTCATCGAGCATGACGCTCGGGGCCGGAACCTGCACGGCGGCCCTTCCCGAACGCTCGTTGATCAGCAGGACAGCATGATTGGAAAGACGAGCAAGGGCGTCATCCAAACCAACAGGATGGTTACTCTGGCGCTGGACGATGGTGAGCAGCCGTGTCTCGGCGCCTGTGCGCGGATGGACATAGATCATCCTCCGGCCGCTGACGACAAAGCTTTCGGCACGGAGCGTTTCCAGCCCGACATCGTACGTGCCCGATGCGACGGCGCCCTCGATCCGAGCGGTCAAGAGCTGCTCGAAAACAGTGAACAGGACATTCTGCAGGCCGATGGTGAGCGCCAACAACCTGTTCAGGAAGGTCGTGATCGGCGGCAGATCATCCCTGAGCCCATTGGTATCCGTCAGCTTCAGGCCGGTAGCATCCTCGAACCTCTCGAGCGAGCATCCGTCGACCTTGCCTCGCACCAGCAGCGTGTAGAGTTGACGCAAAGCATCGCGTCCGTACTGGCTTTCGAGATTGTCCTCAGGCCGGAACAGGCCCTGCCCTCCGGTCTGGCGCTGGCCGCGCGTAATGGCGCCCAACGTGTCGAGCCGGCGCGCGATGGTGCTGAGGAAGCGCTTTTCGGCCTTCACGTCGGTCGCGATGGGGCGAAACAGCGGGGGCTGCGCTTGATTGGTGCGGTTGGTCCGGCCGAGTCCCTGAATCGCAGCATCGGCCTTCCAGCCGGGCTCGAGCAGGTAATGAATCCGCAAGCGGCGATTCCGAGCCGAGAGCTCGGCATGGTAGCTCCTCCCCGTGCCGCCCGCGTCGGAGAACACGAGGATACGCTTGATGTCGTCCATGAAGGCCGATGTCTCAGCGAGATTGGCCGAACCGGCGCGGTTTTCGACTACCAACCGGTCGTCCTTACGAATGATGCGGCGCGAGCGGCCGGTCACTTCGGCGACCATGTCGATGCCGAAGCGCTGCACGATTTGATCCAGCGCGCCGGGTACCGGAGGCAGCGAGGCGAGTTTCTCGATGAGGCGGCCGCGTCGTGCTACGGCTTCCCGGCTCTCAACCGGCTGGCCATCGCGATAGACCGGCCGAGAGCAGAGGTTGCCCTCCGAGTCTGTAAAGGGCTCGTAGAGCTGGACCGGGAAGGAATGGGCGAGATAGTCGAGCACATACTCGCGCGGGGTGATATCGACCTGGACGTCGCCCCAGTCTTCGGTCGGGATCTCGGCGAGCCGGCGCTCCATCAACGCTTCGCCTGTTGAGACAATCTGGATGACGGCGGCATGGCCGGCGTCGAGATCGCGGTCGATCGATCGGATGAGCGACGGTGTCTTCATCGAGGTCAGCAGATGACCGAAGAAGCGCTGTTTGGCACTCTCGAAGGCGGATCGGGCCGCGGATTTTGCCTGCCCGTTCAGCGTTCCGGTTTCGCCGGTGATGTTGGCGGCCCGCATCGCCGCGTCGAGGTTGTTATGGATGATGCTGAACGCATTGGCATAGGCGTCGTAGACGCGAACCTGTTCCGGCGTAAGCAGGTGTTCAACGAGCTCGTACTCGACGCCCTCATAGGACAAGGAGCGGGCGGCGTAGAGACCGAGCGCCTTGAGGTCGCGCGCCAGCACCTCCATCGCCGCGACGCCCCCCTCCTCGATTGCCTCGACGAACTCGGCGCGTGTGGCGAATGGGAAGTCGGCGCCGCCCCAAAGGCCGAGGCGTTGAGCATAAGCGAGGTTGTGGACCGTGGTTGCGCCCGTCGCCGACACATAAACCACGCGAGCATTGGGCAAGGCGTGCTGGAGCCTCAGGCCTGCGCGCCCTTGCTGAGAGGCCGCCTGGTCGCCGCGCTCGCCTTTGCCCCCGACCGCATTCTGCATGGCATGGCTCTCGTCGAAGACGATCACTCCGTCGAAGTCGGAGCCCAACCATTCAACGATCTGCCTGACACGCGAAAGCTTCTCGCCACGCTCGTCGGTGCGTAGCGTGGCGTAGGTGGTAAAAAGGATGCCTTCCGAAAGCCGGATCGCGGTACCCTGGCGAAACCGGGACAGAGGCGTAACGAGCAGTCGCTCCATGCCGAGCGCGGACCAGTCGCGCTGGGCATCTTCGATCAGCTTGTCGGATTTGCTGATCCAGACCGCACGGCGGCGGTGCTTGAGCCAATTGTCGAGCAGAATCCCTGCGACCTGCCGTCCCTTGCCCGCACCGGTGCCATCGCCCAAGAACCAGCCTCGGCGAAATCGAACGGCTTTCTCTGCGTCGTCGCGCGCGGCGGCCACAACATCAAACGTCGTATCGACGGTCCAAGAGCCCGCGAGAAATTCCGAGTGAGCCTCGCCCGCATAAATGATGCTCTCGATTTGGGCGTCCGACAGAACTCCGCCTGCCACCAAACTTGAAGGCAGATGCGGACGGTAGGACGGCTTCGGCGGCGCAACCGACGCCATCGCCGCGGATTGCACGAGCTTGGTCGGATGTGTGCACGATCCGGGAATACGGATCGACTGCAATCCGTACTCCTCATAGAGCGCATCGGTGAGGCGGGCGCCTTCCGGCGGCGACCATTCGATGGTCTCGTACGCAAGCTCCGCACCTTCCGGAGCGCTCCTCGAAGTGGACGAGGGGCTTGGTGGAACGGCGCCGGCCGGTCGGGGCACTGCAGGGCCCCTAACGATGTCGGCCACGACCGGCACGGCGACGGGCAGCCTCTGAGGCACGTGCTGGGTCACCCAATTGAGCAAGGTAGCGACATCGCCGGCCATGCTCTGCGATGCAGGAAAAGCCTTCGGATCGGCAGCGGGCCACTTGTCGATTACGAGCAGCCTCGTGTCGGTCTGAGTGCCGTGCTTGGCGTAGACAGCGCCGTCGATCGCGGCAGAAAACACGACCCGCCCGCGCTCCTGGAGGCGAACAAAGGCCTCTAGCCACGCCGGGTTATCCGGCGCAAGGCCTGCGCCAACGATGGCGACGAGGCGCCCACCATCGCAAAGGCGCGCAAGCGCCGAAGCGATGTGCCGGAAAGCGGTGTCCGCCATTCGTCGATCGACATTCGCCACCGCGGAGAACGGCGGGTTCATCAGAACGACGCTGGGTACTACACTCGCATCGAGGTGATCATCGATCTGCGCAGCGTCGAACCGCGTGACCTTAACATTGGCGAACAGATGATCGAGCAGCGCCGCGCGGCCTTCAGCCAACTCGTTCAACATCAGAGAGCCGCCGGCGAGCTCGGCCAGGATGGCGAGCAAGCCGGTCCCCGCGGATGGCTCCAGAACGCGGTCGGCAGGCGTAATGCCGGCTGCGGTGCATGCGGCCAGCCCAAGCGGGATCGGGGTCGAGAATTGCTGGAGCGCCTGACTGTCGTCGGAGCGCCGCGTATGGGTCGGCAGACAGCTCGCGATTCTCGCGAGCATTGGCAGCATGGCGGCCGTCGAGCCTGCCTTGGCCCGGATGGCCGGACCGAACTTGCGCAGGAAGAGAACGGTTGCCGCCTCGCAGACGTCATACGCGGTCTTCCAGTTCCAGGCGCCGGCCGCATCCGAGGCGCCGAAGGCCGCTTCCATGGCGCCACGCAGGACGGCGGCATCGATGCGACGGCCGCGTTCGAGCTCGGTCAGGAGCTGTCGGGCGGCCTTGATAGCGGCAGAGGTGAGAGTAGCAGCGGCACGCATCGAGAGCGGCGCGGCGGCAGCGCCGCCCGCAAGAGATTCGGTCATGACAGGATTTCTTTCGGAGAGCGGGAACAGGTCGAACCATCAGGCGCTCTCCTTTAACCCGACGGCTCAAACCCTTCCCGGCCCGGCTCTCCCTCTCGGCGCTCGCCCACAAAAATGGGAACCGGCGCGGCACGCCGGTCCCCAAGCAACTGCGGACGGCCGGAGCCATCCCGCTCTGTGTCACTCAGCCGCGTCGAGCTGTTGCGGGTCATCGTCGCCGGCGCTTTCCCGATTTTCCTCGCCGGCGAGGAACTCGGGCAGAGGGCCCGTTTCACCCTCCTGCTCCACCGACGACGCGCTGGGGTCGGCCAGACGCAGCGGTTCCGGCAACCAGCCCGAGCCATCGAGAAGCCGCTCAGCCTCCTTGGCCATGTCAGCCTTCTTCAGGTGGTCGATCAGTTGGGCGGACGACTCGCCCTTGGCCTCCCGCACGGCCTCCAGAATGCGCGGCTTGGTGACCCGGCCGAGATAGTTGTCGACGGTCGGTCGCCAGCCAGCCTGCACCAGGTCGAGTCCGACCGCGCGCGCCAGAACATCAGCCTGGTCGAGACGCGTGCGGACACCGTGAGCGGAGACACGGCCCTGATTGTAGCGGTTGGCCGGCTCATAGACGGCATTGACCGCAAATGATGCACAGTGGGCGAACAGCGACGCCTGTGCACCACCATCGAGAGCCGTCAGCGCATCCCAGAGATCGTTCTCGCTCTTCGGCAACCGTGCCTTCCAGGCCTCATGCCGCGTCTCGACGGCCTTGGCGGAGACGCTTTCTCTCAGCCCCGGAGCTTGAGCTGGAAAGTTCGGCGTGCGAAGGCCGATCTCGAGACAGCTTCCGGATGACGCAAACCGGTAAAAAGCCGTCAGCACGAAGTTGTGCAGCACCGCCTGGAACGCGATCGCAGGATTTTCTGCCAGTGCATCCCGCAATGCCAGCGTACGATGCGCCGTCAGCTCGGTGATCAGCCGATCCGGCAGAGGCCTGGCCGCATCCTCATCATCTTCTTCAGCATCGGGAGCACTACCCGCGACCGCGATCACCGTGCGCTGGACGGAAGCGCCCTCTTCTTGACCTTCGGTCGAGAACGCACCGGCGTCCTGCCCGACGTCGCAATCAGTTGCCGGCACCTCGTCCTCTGGCCGGACGTAACCCCGGTCCACGGAGAGGCGCCCCTCGGAATCCATGCTGACGAAGACACCAGCTCGGGCGATCTCGATCGGATCGTAGAGCATCGGCCGGTTTTCGAATGCCGCCAGTGCCGCCTCGATTTCGCCGAGACGCTGGTCGATTTCGTCGGGCAGCTCGTCTGCATCCTGATAATCGGTTTCCAGCTTGGCTTGCTCGGCGTTCAGGGCATCGATGGTGGCCTGCTCCTCAGGCGAGAGATCGACAGGTTTGCCCTCGATTTCTCGTAGCCCTTGAGTGTGACCGTAAGAGAACTCTACGGCGACCGCGATCCACTTCCAGCCTTCGGCCGCGATCGTCTCAGCTTCGGCTTTGAGCTTTTCGGTCACGAGGCGGTCGAGCAACACGACGTCCTGAAGCCAGCCGCCGTCGTCGTGCTCGAACAAATCCCGCAGAACGGCGCCACCCGCGTGCTGATAGGCATCGAGGCCCACAAATTGGGCGCGGCGATCGGACCCGCGCACGGTGTTCTCGGTGAGCAAGCGCCGGATCTGGTAAGGCTCGTCATAACCGGAACGGCTGACGTTCTCCCAGACTTGCTCCTGGCGAGCGTGATCGGCTGTGACCGAGAACGCCATGAGCTGCTCGAGCGTCATGCCGTCTTCGGCATAGACCTCATGCAGCTTTGGCGACACCGACGCCAGCCGCAGCCGCTGCTTCACGATCGCAGGGTTCACGAAGTGCCGGGCGGCGATGTCTTCCTCGCTCATGCCGAGGTCGTGGAGCGTCTGGAAGGCCCGAAACTGATCGAGTGGATGCAGGCCAACCCGCTCATCGTTCTCCGCCACCGAATCGTCCGCGGCGATACCCCCTTCACGCACAACGCACGGCACCGCCTGCGTCTTGGACATCCGCTTCTGTTTCACCAGGAGCTCGAGAGCCCGATAGCGCCTGCCGCCTGCCGGCACCTCGAACATGCCGGTCTCGTTGCCATCTGCATCAACGACGGCCCGGACGCTCAGACTTTGCAGAAGCGTACGCTGCGCGATGCTCTCGGCTAGCTGCTCGATCGAGACACCGGCCTTGACGCGGCGAACGTTCGACTGGCTGAGCACGAGCTTGTTAAACGGAATGTCCCGGGAAGGCGACAGCGTGATCTTCTGTACGGCTTTCGTCATTTCGGCTCTCCACGACGGGCGACCGTGAGACTCTCTCTCGGCTTCCAACCCGTCGCGAACAGCCTTCCCTCCTCTCGCTCTCGCGCGAGGCCGAGCATCACGCCGGCTCGCGATCGGCGACAGCCGAATCCAGCGACGCGGGCTCAACGGACCTGGGAATGAAGTCGAGCAAATAGTCCGCGGCCTTGCTCGCCTGCGAGGCGGCCCGGACGATGGCCCGATTGTCTTCGCGCAGGACTTCAAGCCAGGAGCCGATATAGTCGGCATGGCGCACGGTCGGGACGATCCCGAGCGACGCGCAGCTGAACGCGGAACTCAACTCGGCGACCAGTTCTTCGAAGGCATACTTCTTCGTACCGTAGGATCCGCTCTGGTCGCGGTTGAGGCGCGAGGGATGCCCAGTCGCATGACCGAGTTCATGCAAGGCCGTGCGGTGCCAGTTGATGGGTTCGAAATAGGCCTGCGGCGGCGGGACCTGCACGTAGTCTTCGGCGGTTGCATAGAATGCACGATCTCCACCAATCCGAAATGAAATTCCGCTGCCCTTGATCAGAGCGTCGACCGTGGGTTCAATTAGGCCGGCCGGCGGTGGCGGCGCCGCGTTTGCGATCTCGTCGGGCAGCTCCTCGCACTGATCGGTGTTGAAGACGGTGAATCGTTTGAGGAATGGAATTGCCTGCGCATCTTCTCCGGTCTCGGCTGCGCGTCGCTTTTCGTCATTCGGCACAAAACGATCCGCGTAGACAACTGTGGTGCCGAGCTCTCCCTTTCGAACGTGGCCGCCAAGCGAGAGCGCCTGGCGGAAGGTGAGCCAACTTTGACCGGAAAATCCGCGCTCAATCACGGCGCCCCAGAGTATGAGGATGTTAACGCCGCTGTATTGCCGGTTAGTCGACGCATTTTTCGGCATCGCCAGCGGCGCTTTCGCCGCGGACGTACCCCAGGGCTGAACCCAGGGGACGCGTCCGGCCTCAAGCTCGGCAATGATCTTGTCGGTAATTTCGTTATAGAGGGTTGCCCGGTCCTGGCCGGCGCGCGCGCGAGCAGTAGTGTTTGACATCGCGGGTCTCCGCGACGGGCGCCGCGAGCCTCTCTCGCAACTGCTAACCCGTCGCGGAAAAACCAGCCTGCACTCTTACTCTCAGCCCTTGCGCCATCTACCGAGGGGCCTCATTCGCGATCAGGCGTGCGCCCAAGGGCGCATCGCCGCAACGGAAAATGGCACCCGGAGAGCGTGAGCATAGCGGCCCGAAGGGGCACGCGGGTCCGAGTGCAGCGACGAGATCGGTTCAATAGCGGCACCCGGGAACGGGGCAGTGATAGCGATCGCCGCAGGCGAGCCCCTTTCCCGAGTGCCCGCGGCGAGGAGCACCAAAGCTCTAGCGCGAGGGATCGAAGCCGCAAGGCCGAGACGCTGCGCGGCTCGGTTCTCGAGAGCCCGGTGCGGCCCTGGCCGCACGCGCCAAAACCTGAGCGAACGTGATGCAGGCAATGATACGAGAACCGCCCGAAATTTTCACAGAGTCTCACAATTATGGAAGAGAGGCCTGTGGGCGGAGCGAAGCGGAGGCCACTAAGGGTCGCGAGACCCGGCAAAGAGGCACCCGCAGGAGGGTCAGCATAGCGCCGACGCGTAGCGGCGGGACCCGGGACCGAGTGCAGTCGCGAGACCGGTTAAAAAGGCACCCGAGCTCGGGGCAGTGATAGCGACGCCGGCATGCAATGACGGTGGGACCCGAGAGCGAGTGCCTCCGGCGAGCGACTCGATGCGGATTTACGTCTGCTTGGTATCAATTTTGCTTTTGTGATATCGTCTCACCCGTGCGCATGTCTATGCACGGCGTGGGCATGTTCACTGAGAGCCAATTCTTACAGAGGACGACATGGCCAAGAAAGCGAAGAAGGCAAAGAAGACCGCGAAGGCAGCTACCAAGAAGGTGGCAAAGAAGACTTCAAAGAAAAAGAAGTAGTCATATGGGCTGCTGATATATTGCCGCCTCCGGGGCGAAACCCGGATGAAGAGCGAGACCTCCCAAAGGATATGAAGCGTCCTTTGCAGCCGTTTGGTATCGCGGCACGCTAAGATAAGGCCGGACCTTTGTGCAGGTGGCTGCTGCATAAAGGTCCGGTTTTGCGTTTCTGCCCCGCGAGGGCGTGATCTGCTCGTGCGCGAGGGATCGAAGCCGCAAGGCCGAGACGCTGCGCGGCTCGGTTCACGAGAGCCCGGTGCAGCGGCAGCCGGACGCGCTAAACGGACAAGGAGACCTGAGCTCGGACGTCTGAAGGATCGGAAAACGGTTTCTCTAGTTCGTTCTTGCCCACCCTAGCACCTCGCCAAGCTGAATATTCCGCCTTCGAAAAACCACGAGATCCCACGATTCCGAATCCCCGTCGTGTGCTAGCGATAGGGAACGTCTGCGGGACTAAACGATTCGTCTCAGCGTGGGAGAACCTTTCAATGCTGATGACCAAGCAGAGACGGCCGGCGATCCGCACCCTGCGCGGTTGGGCGATCAACGTGCTGAACGAAGCCGGCGCCATCCGCGAGTGCGAGGAGCACGGTTGGATGCAAGACCGCGCCGATCCGCATGCACGAGAGCGCGCCTTCGATATCGCCCGTCAGGACCCGCCAGCAGACGTCTCCCCTCAAGCAGCGGAGGCCGCAATTCGCGACGTGCTGGACTCGATTGGTGATAGCTGCCCAGAATGCGCCCCTGACGAGGAGGACCGACGCTAAACATCGACGCCAGCCCGTCTCCTATTCAGCGGCCTAGCCGTTTCTCCACACGCTTGCGCGCGTTGCCGACCTTTTTGACAGCCTTCTTCACCGCCGACGCCGACTTTCGCGTCTTCTTCGCCTCGTACTGCACTTCGTAGTCCTGCCCGCCGGCCACCCGTGCCCGGTCCTGCTTTCGCCCGCGCGCCGTCTTCGACTTCTTAGCTGCCGCCATGGATACCTCCTGTTCGTGGCGTCGAGGCAACGCAACAAGGATTCGCTGGTTCCGGAACGATTCGAACTGTGCCAATTTGAATCGCCTGTAGCGTGGAGTTCTTCAGTGGCGTTTCAGCGTAACAAGCCGGCGGCCATCGGCGTCAAGGCGCCCTTTCCCGGCTTCATCGAACCGGCCCTGGCCACCTCGATCGAGAAGGTGCCATCCGGAGAGCGCTGGATTCACGAAATCAAGTTCGACGGCTACCGTGTTCAGGTCCATCTGGCCAACGAGACGGCGAAGATCTTCACCCGGCGCGGCCACGATTGGACGCATCGCTTCAAGAAGGTCGCTCATGATGCCTGGCGGATCAAGGCGAACTCGGCGGTGGTGGACGGCGAGATCGTGGTACCTGCCGCCGACGGCACGACCGACTTCTCGGTCCTGCAGAACGAGCTCAAGGGCAAGTCGAAGCGCATCGTGCTCGTCGCGTTCGATCTGCTCTATCTGAACGGCCGAGATATCCGCAAGCTTCCGCTCCTTCAGCGCAAAGCCGAACTCAAGAAGATTCTAAGCGGCACCGACATCCAGTTCAGCGAAAGCTTCGAGATAGACGGCCGCGAGATGTTCGCGCACGCCTGCAAGCTCGGCCTCGAAGGCGTCGTCTCGAAGGTCCGGGGCAGCGCCTATCGGGCGGGACGCACGAATGATTGGGTCAAAAAGACCTGCGTACAGCGTGAGACGTTGACCATTGCCGGCTTCGCACTCGATGGGACGAAGTGGGACGGCATCTACGTCGGCCGGCGCAAGGGCGACGATCTGGTCTATGCCGGCAAAGTCGACCACGGCTTCGACAAGGTCTCGGCCGCCGACCTGCAGAAACGGCTTAAACCCCTCATCCGAAAGACCCAGCCTTATACCAAGCGCATCGGCCACAAGGGCATCTGGGTCGAACCCAAACTTCTGGCCGAGATCGAGTATCGCGCGAAGTCGGCCGAGGGAAAGGTCCGCCACCCGTTCTTCCGGGGCTTGCGGGAGGACCTGTAATGGATGCATTCGATCGCTTCTGGCAGTGGGCGAACAAGCCCCCCGAAAGTCCGCTGACGATTCCGGCCGAGCTGCATCAAGCGGTCATGGAGCTCGCTCCCAAGGAGCGAGGGGACCGCACCACGGTGAACCGAGCCGCAGCGCGCGCACCAGACCCCGAGCGATGATCGCTTGACGGCAACCCTTTGCCTTCCCTCGGTGCCGCCGAGCAAGAACTGCCAAGAAACTAACTCCGCGCACGCTGCAGCGCAGCTTCCAATCGCTCCCTCTCCTTATTCCAGCGATCGTCTTCGGTTTGCGATCTCTTCGCGAGAGCCTCAACCTCGGCCTGGATGGCGGCAGCCCGCTTCGCGTGCTCCTGCTCCGCCTTGTCCAGCGCAGCCTGCGCCTTGTCGACCGCCTGCTGACGGCGCTCACGTTCTCTCTTCCTGGCGGCCTCCCCCCTCGCCCGTTCACTCTCCCGGCGCCTCTCCTCCCGTTCGTAGGCAAGCGCAGCCTTCCGCTCGGCCGTCTTGTCGACGGGACGTGAGGAAGGCTTCTTCGCAATTTGGCCCTTCGATTTGCGCGGGGCGTTCGTCGATCTTCTGTCCCCGCCGAGATCGGAGGGCAGTTCGGCTTGCTCGCTGAAGGATCGGTTGGATCCGACCGGGCGCCTGAGAACGACGCCCGGCTTCTTCATGGCCGCAGCGATGACGTCCGGATCGTCGCTTTCCTTCGCCGCGCCCTGGTGGAAGAGATTGCTGTTGGCGCCCCAGGCTTCGAGGGCCGCTTTCATGGAAGGAGCGGCGATCGCCAGATCGAAGAAGCCCAGCGAAGTCTGAAAGGTTTTCAGTTTTCTCGCCATCGGTCTGATCCGCCCTCCTTAATCGAGCGTCAACGTCGCATGCCACGAAGCCTGCGGAACACGACGCGGCCCCGAAGCGTTCCCTGATCCTTGAAGGACGTCCATGCATTTCGCAACGTGCTCTTAAGGATTGGCCTCGAATGAGCCGGACGTCGACCCTGCCGAAGCGCCTGCAGCCGATGCTCGCTACGCTCACCGACGCGCCGTTCGACGATCCCGGCTGGGTTTTCGAGGACAAGTATGACGGCTTCCGGATGATCGCGGAAATCCGGCGAGGCAAGGTTGCGCTCTACAGCCGAAATGGCAAGATCATCAGCCGCAGCTATATCGAGGTCGCCAAAGCGCTGGAGGGCGTGAAGGGCGATGCCGTGATCGACGGGGAGCTCGTCGCGATCGGAAAGGACGGCGTCTCGCATTTCCAGTTGCTTCAAAACGCGCTGCGCCATGAGGCGAAGCTCCTGTATTGCGCCTTCGACCTCATGTTCGCAGACGGTGAGGACCTGCGTGCACTGCCGCTCCTTGAGCGCAAGCAGCGGCTAAAGGCCATCCTGCCGCGCCACAAGCTGATCTCGTTCAGCAACCACCGCAAAGCCAAGGGAACGCAGTTCTTCGCAGAAGCCGAGCGGAGACATCTCGAAGGTATCATGGCCAAGCGCGCCGACAGCCCGTACGCGTCCGGACGCCGGACCGCCGACTGGCTGAAGGTGAAGACCGCGCAGCGGCAAGAGGTCGTGATCGCTGGCTTCACGGCGCCGAGGCGAACCCGGCCTTTCTTCGGCGCTCTCGTCCTCGCGGTACGCGAAGGGGATGCATGGCGGTACATAGGCCACGTTGGCACCGGCTTCAGCCACCAAGTTCTCGAAGAGCTTCACGGCAAGCTCATGAAGCTCAAAACCGCCAAGTCACCGTTCCCTGCCAAGGTGAAGGATGAGCAGGTCACGACCTGGGTGCGTCCTGCGTTGGTCGCAGAAGTGAAGTTCGCGGAGTGGACCAGCAAGGGCGAGCTGCGCCAGCCGGTCTATCTAGGGCTGCGGGCCGACAAAACCGCGAAGGACGTCGTACGCGAAAAGAAGTGGTCGCGAAAATAGCGCCGCCAAACGAAGCGTACGACCTGTTCAGCCGGCGTCGCGCTCGGATGTCGAAGGCCAGGGCGGCAGGGGCGGCAGCCCGAGAGCCTTGCGTACCGGTCCGAACGACCGCCGGTGAGCTGCGCAGGCGCCAAGTCTGGCGAGCGCATCATAATGAGCCGGCACCGGGTAGCCCTTGTGATCCGCGAAGCCGTAGCCGGGGTGTCGCGCGTCGAGCGTCCGCATGACGGCGTCGCGCTCGACTTTCGCGAGGATGGAGGCGGCCGCGATGCTGGCGGACTTGGCGTCGCCTTTGATGATGGCCTGCTGAGGAATATCGATTTCCTTCAACCGCTTCGCATCGATCAGCAAGTGCTGCGGCGTCAAGCCTAGCCGCCCGACCGCACGCTGCATAGCCTGAATGCCCGCCCAATAGATGTTGATCGCGTCGATCTCCTCGACCTCGACGAACGCCACAGACCAACACTCCGCCTTTTCCTTGATCTCCTTGGCGAGTTCTTCGCGAGCCGCGGCGTCGAGTTTTTTCGAGTCGTCAATCCCGACGATCCGCGTGCCGGGTTTCAGGATTACGGCACCGGCGGAGACCGGCCCGGCGAGAGGGCTCATTCCAGCCTCGTCCACACCTGCCACGGCATAATGGCCGCTTTCCCAGAGAGAGGTCTCGAAGCGGGGCATCTTGCGAAGGCGCTGCCCTTCGGACCTATTTTCGAAGCGGCGTTTATCGATCGAAGCCAGGATGGCTCGCGCCCCGGCGCGGGTGTCGGCCCGTAAGATCTGCTCGACGCTGGCCTCGAGCGGTCTTTTCTCGACGACATAGCGCTGACGCAATACATCGAGTGAGTACTGGGACATTACGGCCTTCGTGAAGATTGACTGTTGGGGAGCATGTCAGTGAACTTTATGGCGATTGTCTGAAGTAGCTATACAGCCTCACCGACCGCGCAACGCCCTCTCAAAAGGAACCCGGCCAGCTCTCCCGCGCGGGTTCGGCCTCCATTTCCTCGCTATATTGTCGCTCGCCGGCTCGGTAGAAGGACCCGTGCTCAGTCGCCGTCCCGAGTAGATCGGGGCCGGCATGGCCGCAAACAAGGTAACGGTATGCTTGGGGCTGCGGGGCAAATCGACAGTCCGGGACTATCAAACCGCTGCTCCCATTTGGCGGATTTTTCTTCCCTCAGTCGCTACCTCAAGACGCGTTTGCTCTTGCGCGTTCGCGCGCCTCGCGCCGACGTTCACGTCTTTCGCGCCGTCGCTTGGCACGATCGGCGGGCTGCCGCAACGGAGGAACAGGCGCCGGCGAGGTCGCACTCGTCTCCAGAACTAGAGGCGCCTCGGCCCTTTCCAAGGCCGTTGGCCGCGCTTCCATCAATTCGAGCAACGTCCGTCCTTTAGACGTGATCTTCCATCCTCCGCTTATCCGTTCGACCAATCCTTGTGAGAAGATGTCGAGGTCGGGCACTCTCGCCGCGAGGCGCCTGGTCCGGTCCGCCCAGTCGCGGCCACTCGTTGCCAGGATGGCCATATCCCTCTTGAGGTCCTCCATCACGGCAAAGCCGTCCGGATAAGCTACCAAAATCTTCAGGACGGTGACTTGAAAGTTCACGCTCGCCCCGCGATCAGCGCCACATCGTCGGCGCGTGCGAGAGGGCGTCGCGACCAATCTGTTTGAGACCTTCGGAAGAAATCTCGCCTCTCGTCGCAGCCTCTAGGATTTTCGAGGCAACGTGGGCACGTGCCCCGGTCTCGCGGTCCGAGACGCTTTCACAGACTTCATCGAGAACCGCGCGCAAAAGCGCGGTGGTTGCCGTATCGAACATAAGCTGCCCCCTAAGGGAAAATCTAATCCTAACGCGGTTTCGTCAGCTTCGGGATTCAAACATGTTAAACTTTGCTGACGGTGCACTGCACCCATAGCTGCGTCTCGCCCCCAATGGATCGCCTCGCTGGCCGAAGCCCCCAAAACCGAGCTGATCAGGCTGAAAGACTATGCTGCCCAAACACTCCCCGAAGGCAAATCACGCAACTTGATAAACTTCCGCAGTGGCGTGGGCTGCAGCGCGCAAAGTGTCCCCTCTCATTGCAAATCGCGAGGTCGACGGCTCTATGCGCCGTTGGTTCGGCTTCCCGGCTGTCTCCTTTCTGCCGGTCAGCGCGATAGTCTCACGCGACCTCGTCGAGATGGGATTTACGATCCGCCAGAGCCTGCGCGATGACGAAGGAGCGACCGTCTGGCGTGCCCGGATGCTTCACGACACCTAAGCCGACTTCCTCTGGGGCTTGGCAGCCGGCTTCTTCACCGCGGCCTCTTTCGCCGGCTTCTTGCCCGCGATCGGCATCAGCATTTCCTTCTGCCCAGCGGCCGCCTTGCGCGGCTTCTTGCTCGATTTCTTGGGTGCCTCTGTCGCGGCCTCCTCTCGTCCGAGGCTCTTGCGCAGCGCGTCCATCAGGTCCACGACGTTCTCACCTCGAGGACGCGCTTTCGCGGTAATGGGTTTGCCAGCGCGCTTCTGATTGATGAGATCGATGAGGGCGGTTTCGTACTGGTCTTCGAACTTGTCCGGCTCGAAATGGCCCGCCTTTTGATTAACGATGTGTTTGGCGAGATCGAGCATTTCCTTGGTGACTTTGACGTCCTGGATTTCGTCGAAATACTCATCCGCGGACCGGACTTCGTAGGGGTAGCGCAGCAGCGTGCCCATCAGTCCCTTGTCGAGAGGCTCCAACGCGATGATGTGCTCGCGATTGGTCAGCACCACACGGCCGATCGCGACCTTGTTCATCTCGCGGATGGTTTCCCGAATGACGGCGAAGGCATCGTGCCCGACCTTACCGTCGGGACGCAGGTAGTAGGGGCGAATGAGATATCGCGGATCGATCTCGCTGCGGTCGACGAACTCGTCGATCTCGATGGTGCGCGTCGATTCCAGCGCGACGTTCTCAAGCTCCTCCTTGGTCACCTCGATGAAGGTATCAGTATCAACCTTGTAGCCCTTGACGATGTCCTCGTTGTCGACCTCTTCGCCGGTGTCGGCGTCGACCTTGGCGTACTTGATCCGATGGCCAGTCTTTCGGTTCAGCTGGTTGAACGAGACCTTTTCGGATTCAGAGGTGGCCGGATAGAGCGCGACCGGACAGGTGACGAGGGAAAGACGCAGAAAGCCTTTCCAATTAGCGCGGGGGGCCATGCCGGGGAACTCCGATACTGATGTCGGATTCAAGACGAACCAACCGGCTTGGTTCCGACATCGCGACCCGTCCCATGGGAGGATTTTTCTCAACAGCTGCCCTAGTCGGACTCGACATTTGTTCTTGTTATGTTCTAATTCAGGCATGACCGACCGACCCGCGAGCTGGCGCATGCCGACCCCGAAGCAGATGGAAAAGCTGGCCGCCGAAGCCGCCCGTAGGCCCAGCCGTTCCACTGCGGCTCCAGAGGCGCCGTTTCCAGCCGAATACTGGGAATCGGTCCTCAAAGACCCTCGCGCCGGCACGACCGAGGCCCAAATGCGGCAGCGGCGTCTTTCCGAAATTCAGCACCACGTGCTCCGCGTCTCCTGTCGCCGCTGCGAGCGGACCGTGGAAATCCAGACCGCCGATGCCGTCCGCTTGTATGGCGCCAACGCGCTCTGGAAGGACATGGCGCAGCGGTTGCTCGACAACACCTGCCAGCAGCGCACCGGCAGGCATGAAGAAGACGGGTGCTGGCCAGCGTTCGAGACGTCGTAGCCGCTCTGCATTTGCCGATCCGATCTTTTTGCGCGGATGTCCGGATGGCCCCAAAGTATCACCCTACGCCCCTGTCGGGCGGCGATCGCAAGGCTCTGGCAAAAGAGCTCGGCAAGGCACGCGCGATGGCTAACATCCTGGCTACCCAATCGGCGGAGATGCGGGCCAAAGGCGAGGCAATGATCCAGCAAGCCGATAGGCTGCTTTGCGAAAGCTGGAACGAGCGGATGTGGAGTGACGGCGAACCGATCGATCCGTCGCCGACCATCGATCAGGCTGTGAACGGAGGCTTCCCCTGGCTGGAGATCAGGTGCGCGCGCTGCAAGACGCCGAGCGACGTGGACCTCGCGGCGATGAAGCACCCGCCGACCACCTTCGTGCACGATCTCGCCAGCCGGCTGCGCTGCCGCAAATGCGCCAAGGCGGGCCGGCGTCCATCCGCGACTCTGCTACAGTTGACATGGCAGCCGCGCCACCCTCGAACCGAATCCTGACGATGTGCAATCTCTATTCGATCACGACCAACCAAGCCGCGATCAGCGCGCTGTTCCGCGTCGTGAACCGATACGTCGGCAACCTGGCGCCGATGCCCGGCGTATTTCCCGACTACAAGGCACCGATCGTGCGCAACGGCGCCGAGGGCCGCGAACTCGCTACGGCACGATGGGGGATGCCATCGTCATCAAAGGCGCTGATGGACGCCACGAAGAAACGAGCCGAGAAGCTGCAGGCCAAAGGCAAGGCAGTGGATTTCAAGGAATTGCTCAGATTGGAGCCGGACGGCGGGACGACCAACATCCGAAATGTAAAGAGCAAGCACTGGACGAGATGGCTGGGAACCGAAAACCGCTGCGTGATGCCGTTCAACTCCTTCAGCGAGTTCAACAAGGCCGAGGGCGGCGATATCTGGTTCGCGCTCGATGAGACCCGTCCCCTCGCATGCTTCGCCGGCATATGGACCAACTGGACGTCCGTGCGGAAAGTCAAGGAAGGTGAGACGACCAACGACCTCTACGCATTCCTCACGACGGAGCCGAACGCCGAGGTCGGTGCCATCCATCCCAAGGCAATGCCGGTTATCCTGACAACTCCGGAAGAAGTCGAGACCTGGATGACGGCTCCTCCAGGTGAGGCCCTGAAGCTGCAGCGGCCGCTTGCCGACGAAACACTCCGGATCGTCGCCCGGGGCGTCAAGGAAGACTTGCCTGGGTCGCCGGCGTCATCGGCAAAACCGACGACCGGGCAAGGCCGAACCACGGGGACGTTGGATTCGAGGTGCCCCTTGAACGAGCGATCGTCGTTTGCGGCGGCGATCTAAGCTAAGGGCGATCCTTTCCAAGCGTTTCGAGGGCTACTTGCCGTTGCTGAACCACGTATCGGTCACTACAATGTACGGTTGAAGAAACGATGGGGGGCTATGATGGATCGAAGGACCACGCTCGCGGCCAGAATGGCCGTTGTAGTAATTCTTACGCTTTTGGGACTAAGGCAAGCTGCTGCTGACGACTGGGCGATTACGGGCTATGTTCTCACGCCCAACGGCATCACTACCGACAGTACGCTTGTAGTTTCGGGGCAAAAGATCAGCGCGATTAGTAACGGGACGGTGGCGCCGTCGCTGTCAACATCAATCAAGGTGCCAGGTATCATACTTCCCGGCTTCATAGACCTGCACAATCACCTCACCTGGAACATTTTGCCCCGTTGGGTCCCTGGAAGAAAATTTGCCGATCGATACGAATGGCAGGATACCGCTGAATACGATCGCTTCTTGGTGACACCTCACAACCTGGCGCTTGCAGCAGCCGCATGTGAGTCGGAGATCTACGCCGAAATTAAAGCGCTTGCGGGCGGGGCAACTTCGGTTGTGGGTAGCTTGCTGCCGATCGGTCACCCCGAAAATGCGAAATGCGCGAAAGGTCTAGCGCGGAACCTTGACACCGCATCAGGCCTTCCCTTCACGCCCCCCGCTGCCAATGATGTGTGCAACAAAGGGAGCGGGTCTGATGCACCGATCGATGTAGTCGACCATGAAGTCTTCCCGCTGGAATTGCCACACACCCGTCTCGACTATCTTCTCTGCGAACTCGGAACCGGAAGCTTACGTAGCCTCATCGTTCATCTTTCCGAAGGCAATCCTCAGGACTCAGGTGCGCATAGAGAGTTCACGATGTTCAGCAAGAGCGCCTCGCTTCCGGCCGGATTGGTTTTCGTACATGGCACCGCGTTGCGGCCAGAGGACTTCGCAAAATTTTCAACCAACGTCGGTCTAGTTTGGTCTCCCCGAAGCAACGACGAACTTTACGGATCGACAACCAACATAGACTCCGCCCAATTCGCCAACGTCACAGTCGCGATCGCTCCGGATTGGGGCCCTTCCGGCAGCGCAGGAATGGTGCAGGAGTTAGGCTACGCAGCACGCCACCACTTCGTCGCGTCGGATAAGCTGATCAAGATGGCAACGTCGTCGGCAGCTAAGATATCGCGTTTGGACACCTACATCGGCAGTCTTGAACCTGGAAAGATGGCGGATTTTATCGTCGTCGACGCAAAGATCGACACCGCGGCGAAGAGTCCTTTGGATCCTGTCGTCAAGGCGACCCCAGCCGACATCAAGTTGGTCGTCGTAAACGGTCAACCCGTCTACGGAGATCCAATGCTGATGGCGCAATTGTTACCAACTGGATCCAAGCTCGACGCTCTCACAGTTTGCGGCTCCCCGAAGGCGGTTTACCTCGGACAAAGTGGCGCGGTCGATCTTGGGAAGAACTTAGCTGAGATTCAAGCTACGCTGAACGCCGCGCTGGCGAAGGGCGGCTCCGCGCTTCCGGACATCGAATGTTATTGAGAGCTTCTAGGTGTAGACATGTCTCTATCGAGAGATTCAATCAAGTGGGCGATCGCCAATGTCACCGCGCATTCCGACGGAGATCTATTTCCACGGGTAACCGAAATCGAAGCCATTTCAGACCTAGCGGACGATTTCGTTAATCTGATTGAAGGTAAGCCTCTGACGGAATTTACACCTGGCGCGCATCGTCGCTTCATCGTTCCAAAAGACGAGGTGTCATACAGGCAGGCCACACAACTAGACCCACAAGACAACATCATCTTAAGTTCTGTGCTTCACCAGTATGGCGAAGGCATCGAGAACCGGCGCGGACCTCCGTCCAAGATATTCAGCTATCGCTTCCATCCGACAGAGCAACACGGCCTGTACGACCGCCACTCATCCTGGAACGAATTCTGGAATACTGCTGCGGAACGCGGCCTCGAGTCTGGCAGCATACTCTACTGCGATATTTCAGACTTCTATAATCAGATCTATCATCACACATTAGAAAATCAGCTAATCGCGTCTGGTTTTCCTAACCAAGTAACGAAGTGGATCATCACCTTGATGGAATCCACTACAGCTGGCGTGTCTCGAGGCGTGCCCATTGGACCTCATGCGGCTCATTTGCTCGCGGAAGCATCACTAATTCCGGTAGACAACAGCATGAGCAGCGTCGGCATGAACTTCATTAGATACGCGGACGACATCATCATATTTGACGACAACCTTAGTGATAGCAAGCGATCGCTTGGACGCCTCGCAACCATTTTAGACAAGCAGCAACGCCTGACTTTACAGAAGCACAAAACCAGATTTTTTCATTCTAGCGACTTTTCCAGATATTGCGCAGGAATGATCGAAGATCGGCCGATCAATAGCGAGGAAGCACAGATCCTGCATATCGTTCGACGGTACTCAGGCGGAGATCCGTATCGCACAGTCTCTTACGATGAGATACGACCGGAGGATTGGACCGCATTCTCGGAGGGAATGCTGAAAAGCGTGATTGAAGATTATATCGCAACGGCCGAGACTGACTTCATTCGTCTTCGTTGGTTCTATCGACGCTTGGCGCAAATTGGCCACCCCGGCGCAATTAGGGTGTCTCTCGACAACATTGAGCGCTTGACGCCCTGTTTCGCCAGCATTTGTTCTTACCTAGCATCCGTGCAAAACATTTCTCAAAATGACTGGCTAGGTATCGGCGCGAAGTTCATCGAACTTTTGGAAACGGAGTCGATCGCCGAAAGTGAATACTTTCGATTGTCGATTTTGAGTCTTTTCTCACGAAATTCCTCAATTAACCATTTCTCGGAGTTGGCAAAGCGGTACGCCGGAAGCGACCCTTTTGCGAAGCGCGAAATATTGCTTGCCGCGAAAACGAGCAATGCGACCGATTGGCTCCGGGAGTTCAAGGAAGATTTTGAGGGGATGGATGCCTGGCAAAAGCGCGCGTACCTTTATTGCACGCAGCTGTTCCCTGCTGACGAACGCAAATATTTCATCAATAGATGGACGTTTTCTCGCCCGTTCGATGCAATCGTCGCCAAATGGGCCAAACGAGGCGGCTAGATATCTACACTTCTTACTTGCGTGCCTGCCAACGGCTTCTCCACACTGCACAGATAGTTGCTGCCACAGCAGCGATGCCGATTGACAATCCAGCAGTCGTCGAAGCGAGTTTGGTCAATGAACCGCTACAGGATCTTGTTTGATGATTGTGCGCTCCACCCTCGTCGTACATGGGCCGTTGGCTATCCGCACGCAACGTTTGGCGGCCGCACGTAGCGGAAATATTGGACGTGAAATTCTCACCCTTCCGCTTGTCGCTGCCCGTCTTGCTGGCGGGTTTATAGCTCCCGTCACTACAGACTTTCTCTATCCTGCTATTCAAGCGGCGTTGGCCGCTGGCGGTTTCCAGGATCTCGGCAACGTTTCGAGCCTGCCGGGCATGCCTCGAGCTGTGCTTCAGTCGCTCGATGCAGTATGGCGTGCGGATATCGACCTTTCATCCCTCCCCCAGCATGTCGGTCGCTTCGCAGATCTACATCTGCTCGAGACACGCGTAAGGAAGCTTCTTCCTGCCTCCAGGAGACTGCCTCGCGATCTGCGTGACGCTGCGATGTCGCGGGCAGCGCGGTCGAAGACCTTGCTTGGGCCTGTCACACTCGACGGGGTCGTGGAGATCGACGCTGTGTGGCGTCCCTTGCTAAATGAAATCGCCGGCTTCACCGAACTTTCCTGGGATACGCCCGTCCGAACCGAGAATGCATGGTTTAAGGGCACGCTTCGCCCACGGGCAGAGGTTACTCCGACCAACTTTTCGGCTGAGGCGAGCGCCGATCCAAAGTCCGAGGTCGTGGAGGCACTACGATGGGTGCGTCAGCTCCTGTCTTCGGGCCAAGCAAAGGCTGAGGAGGTCGCGATAGCGGCGACGTCGACACCGGACTGGGACGACCACTTTCTTGCCTACGCAAACAACGCTGGACTTCCGCTCCATTTCTCGCACGGCGTTCCAGCACTCAGCACGCCTGAAGGACAGGCCTGTGCTGCCTTAGCGGACATCTTGACGAACGGCCTGAGCCAAGAACGCGTTTGGCGACTTTTCCGCCGCCTGCCGGCGCGCCCCTTCATGAGCACCCTTCCAGAAGATTGGTTCTCGTCGATACCTCGGAGTGCCGGCCTGAAGACCCTGGACCAATGGCGGGAGGCACTTATCGTCGGCCGATCGCATCGTACGGCTGGCATTTTTGCTGAGACGATCCTCCTCCCGGTTCTCGACCTCCTCGCACGTGGGCCCAACATGGGCCGAGAGGCAGGCCGGCTGCTACTCAGCGGCGCCAGCTTGGCCATGTGGGAGGAAGCATCACGGAGCGCGCCGCTCCACGCAATCGCGCTCTCGCTGCAGGCATTGCGGGTACGTGATGGACGAGATCCGGCGAACAGTATTGTTTGGTGTCCTGCGTCGCACTTGGCTGCGAGCCCGCGACCCTTTGTCCGTTTGCTCGGCCTGACTAATCGATCGTGGCCTCGCTTAGAGAGTGATGACCCTCTGATCCCCGACCATCTTCTCGACCGGCGGACATTGCATGGACTCACGACGGCAGACCGCGACCGTTTGCATTTTGATGTGATCCGCGGTGCAGCGCGCGAGGTCTTGGTTCTGTCACGGCCAGAGCGCAACGCGAAGGGCAGCATCCTTTCCCCGAGTTCGCTTTGGCCTGAGGACGAGGTCATCCATAAGCGGGACCGAATTCCTGCGCACGCATTCAGTGAAGCTGACCGTCTGTTGGCCCGGCCTCGTGAAGCAGGGCAGCTCGAGCATGTTCGCCAAAGCCAGCTTTGCTGGCGGAATTGGCTGCGGGAATCAACACTAACGCGCCACGACGGCCTGATCGCGGCCGACCATCCTGCGGTTCTGGCCGCACTCGGCCGCACTCAATTCAACGACATCGCTGCAGCGCCTTCTGCGCGATCCGCTCGGCTTCGTCTGGCGCTACGCGTTGGGTTGGCACTCCATACGGATGGAGCCAGAACCCCTTGAGCTGGATCCAATGGCTTTTGGTGAACTCGTGCACGAACTCATCAGCGGCGCGATCACGAGGCTTGAACCGAGTCCAGGGTTCGCTCGCGCAAACCCGGATGAGATCGACGCAGCTATCGCCGCGGCCTCATCCAGGATTATGGCTTCTTGGCCGCTACAGCGCTCCGTACCGCCGCCTATACTTTGGCAGCATACCGTGAAGGAAGCAGCCCGGCGCACGGCCAAGGGGCTTGCGTCTGATGATCCGACTAGGACCGACACCCGAACCTGGAGCGAGGTGCCGTTCGGCCAGGAAGCATCAACACGTAGCGAACTCCCCTGGAATGAGACAATCAAGGTTCCGATTGCGCAAGCGGGACTCGTCTATGGCGGTCGGATCGATCGTCTCGATATACGCGCTTCGGGCGACGGCGCGCAGATCACTGATTACAAGAGCACCAAGCCGCCTCCGAAAAGTCAGCGTATCGTGCTCGGACAGGGACGTGAGCTTCAGCGCGTGCTCTACGCCATGGCGGTCCGCACACTTCTTCCGGAGGTCAGAACGATTGTAGCGAGGTTGATCTACCTCGCTGATGAACCCGCCAAATTCGAATTGAGAGGTGACGAACTGGACAATGCGATTGTCGAGGCCACCACTTTCTTGGTGGCAGGGGTGGAGATCCTGCGCAGTGGACGCATCGCGCCGCGGTGGGAGCAGGACGCGCACTACGATGATATGCGCCTCGCTCTTCCTGCAGATCGTGAGAGCTACCTCCGGCGTAAAGGGGGCGACTTTCGCGCCGCCAACCAGAGACTTGGCAAGCTGTGGAATTCGTCCAAATGACGCTGGTCGATCAGGATGGTCGTATTCGCGCGATGACTGACTTCACGTCGGTTCTTCTGGTCGAGGCCGCCGCCGGGACGGGAAAAACCTCGCTCATGGCCGGGCGCGTCGCGATAATGTTGGCAGCTGGTTTCCCACCCGGGGATATTGCCGCCATCACCTTTACTGACCTCGCGGCCGGCCAGCTCGCGCGCCGTATCCGGGAGACGGTGGAAGCGCTCCTTGCAGGCAACATACCCGATTTCATTAAGCCCGTACTCCCTTCGGGCCTCACAGCCGCGCAGCAAGCGGCACTCTCTGCGGCGGCACCGAGGCTTGACGAATTAACCGCCACGACAATCCACGGCTTTTGCCAGGCCGTCATTCATAGCCACGCAGTACAGGCCGGCCTCGATCCGGGCGCGCGCATAGTCGATGAAACGATCGCGGAAGCGCTGTTTCGCGGCGAGCTTTCTGCGTGGTTTTCCCGCAGACTCGCCGAGGGCGGCGCGATTGAGGACGACCCGATTGTCGTGCTCGCGGAGGAGATTCCACTGAAGGTCGTCGATCTCATTCGTGAACTTGCTATGCTCCGGCGCGAACATCCGGAAGCGGCTCCAATTCCCCCGCCACAAGATGCCCGACCCGACATCGTGTTTTCCCAGGCAGTCGATGATTTTTATAGGTGGCAAACAAATATCGACAACGACAACGGCGTCCGGGGAATTGCCCATGAGCTGCGTCGGCTCTCGGCGCGATATGAGCACGCTTTCGATAGCGCACCCGATTTCGCGACCTTATGGCGATTTTGCGATGCTGGTCCATGTCGACTGTTCGCTAAGGGACTTCAGCTCAAGACTTATAGTGAAGCAGCGGAGATCTTTGGCGCGCATCCCGGTGAGTCGGGCAGCGAGGCTGCTATCCAGCGCTATCAGATAGTCGTTGACGCTTGGAACGAGCTGATCGGACACATCGCAGGTTCGCTCGTCTGCATTTTGTCGGCGTCGCTCGATCTGCTGCTCGAAAGCTACGAGGTACGAAAGCGGGCGGCGGCGGTGCTCGACTTCGACGACCTCCTCCTGCATGTGCGGTCCCTGGTTCGCAACCACGAAGAAGTCCGCCAAGCGATCGGACGACGTTACAAGCACATTCTGGTCGACGAATTTCAGGACACCGACCGTGTTCAGAGCGAAATCCTCTTCTCCATCGCCGCGACTGACGATCGTGTGGATCGCTGGGAAGACAGTCGGTTGCGGCCCGGTTCTCTGTTCCTGGTCGGGGATCCAAAGCAGGCTATCTACCGGTTCCGAGGCGCGGATATCGAGATTTATGAACTCTGCCGCCGACTTGTTGGCGCACAGCAGAGTGGGGCCGTCATCGAAGTAACGGCGAATTTTAGATCTCAGAAGGCGATCATTCGACACGTCAATTCGTGTTTTGAAACGGTCTTCGGCAAGACCGGGCAGCCCAGATATGTCGCGCTTGCGTCGACGATCCCTGACGGTTCGTATCCCATTCCGTGCGTGACCCGCTTCACGATCCAAGTGGCGACCGAAGGACGTATCTACGCGGAGATGTTCCGTGAGGCCGAAGCCGAAAAGGTCGCGGACATCTGTGCTCGCTTAATTGGCAAGATGATGATCCGGCGCGCGGACGGCTCCCTTTCGTCCCTTCAGCCCGGGGACATTGCACTTTTATCGCCAGGGCACACCGAGCTCTGGCGCTACGAACGCGCGCTGGAGCAGCGCAACCTTGCCGTATCGTCGCAAGCGGGTCAGTCGCTCATGCGACGACAGGAGACTCAGGATATCCTCGCGCTCCTTCGTGTGCTGGCCGATTCCTCCGACACTCTAGCTTTCGGTGCGCTCACGCGCGGACCGTTGGTCGGTCTGACCGACCAAGAACTTTTGGACATCACCGCCGGACTGCCGGAGATAAACGGGCGCCCGAACTTCTTAAGCGTACGGACCGATCCTTCGGCGGTCCAACATCCCGTCGCGAAAGCAATTCTCGTCAGTTTGCAAGATCTACGGCGGCGCGCAGCGATCTCGACGCCAAGCCTTATCCTGGCTGAGGCGATTGAACGTCTGAACGCACGCGTGATTATGGCGGCCCGCCACCGCAACCGCAACGCACGGGCGCTCGCCAATCTGGACGCACTCATTGAGCGCGCGCGTGGCTATGGAGTTGCAGGGTTACGCGCGTTCGTTCGAGACTTGCAGGCGGATTGGGAACGCAAAGTACGGGCGCCAGAGGGGCGTATCGATGCTGCTGAGCACGCGATTGAGGTTGTCACCATACACAAAGCGAAGGGCCTAGAATGGCCAGTCGTCATACCGATCAATTCAACGACTGAACTTTATCGCCCGGATCAGTTTGTACATCGGCAGTCCGATAACACTCTGCACTGGATGATCGGAGGAGTCGCGCCACCGGATTTGGCCGCGGCGCGCGCGGAGGAAAGTCAGGAAGACGCCAACCAACGCGAGAGAATCTGGTACGTCGCGTGCACGCGAGCGCGGGATCTCCTTATCCTTCCGCATATCCCTCAGGCTGCGAAAAGCTCATGGTTCAGCTCGATTGATCTTCAGCAAGGAGAGATCCCAGAGCTGGACGTTTCGGGCTTCCCCGCATCGGACGTCCGCCAAGCGGCAGCGCACGAGAACAACCAATCCGCCGACACTTTCACGGCAGAGCAGATAAAGGTGAACGAGGGAGCACCGCCCGTTGTCTGGCGCCGTCCGAGCGATCACGATCAAGACCGCCTGGCTGATCCCGTCGACACCGTCGTCGTGGCCGATTCGCTTGCCGAACAAATGGAAGTGGTTGGCGGCGGAGCACTACGTGGAATTGTCCTTCACAAATTGATGGAGGAGTTCCTGACAGGCGAGCTAGAGGTTCAGGAGAGACTGGTGGCTTTCCGGGCCGAAGAGTTGCTCGTGCAGTTGCTAACGGACGCGGACGAGAAGGAGACCCGTCCCGATCCGGCAGAGATGGCGAGATGCGCGTTGCGGGCTCTAGCCCTGCCGGAAATCGCGGAGTTGCGGCCCTTCCTTGTGCCTGAAGTCGCGATTTGGGCTTCACGTGAAGGTGTCCTCGTCGCAGGCCGAGCGGACGCGCTCGCGACCAGAGAGGACAGCGTGGAGATAGCGGTTGATTGGAAGTCGGATGTCAACCCAAGTTCGGCAATCCGCCATCGCTACGCCGCGCAGCTCCAGGATTATCTGGAGGCGACTGGAGCCAAGCGCGGATTACTCGTATTCCTGAGTCTAGGCGAGATATCATGGGTCGAAAATCCTACCTCTTTGTCGGCTCCCAGCCCCGAGCAGGTCGAAGCAGTTCACGAAGGGAGGCCGTCATGATCACTATCAGGCGCGACTGGCGGCAACATATAAAGGGAGTGGAATGTGTGCGAAGGCAAGCCACCGTCTGCCCCGCGCTTGCGATCTTTGCGCCAATGCGGTCGGGTCCCGAATTATCCCCGCCTCGACCTCCAGCCGATCAACTCGGCCGCTCTTTTGCCGATCGGCGCAGCTGAGATGCCTGGTATACGGCGGTCATGAGCAAGCGGCACGTCGGCAAAATCTGTGTCTACTGCGGCATCTCGCCTGCCGAGACGATGGATCATGTCTTCGCGCGGGAATTTCTGCCAGTCAATCGTCGGGCGAACTTGCCCAAGGTCCCGGCCTGCAGAGCATGCAATAACGTCAAGAGCGGCCACGAGCACTATTTGACGTCCGTGCTGCCGTTCGCCAGCAACCATCAGGACGCGCTCACGGTGCTGTCTCAGATGGTCGAGCCGCGCCTGAACAGAAATGCGAAGCTCAAGAACCAGCTTACCGCCGGACACCGGCAGGAGCTGACGCTTCAGAACGGCATCTTCGTGCCGGCGATGACCCTGCCCTTCGACGGTAACCGGGTCGGCGAGCTGTTCAAATTCATCACCCAAGGGCTGCTCTATCACCATTTCGGGGTGACGCTCGACCGGCAGAAGCATGGCGTCTGGGCGGGGCTCTTGAACCGGCAAGGCGAGGAGATTCACCGCAAGCTGCTCGCCGGCAATGCCCGCGCCCGCATCAAAGGCGATATTGGCGCTGGCGCTCTCGTGTATGAGGGCGCGCAAGGTGCTGATTTTCCGGAAATGTCGATCTGGGAATATCAGCTATTCGGCGGTCTTCGCACCAGCGGCGATCCTCACGAGCCGGAAGCGGCGATGCGGGTGGTCGGCGGACTGACCGCTTCACACAGGGTTCTGCAGATGCTCGATGACGGCAGAGACTCCGATTCTGTGGCGACGGCTTAGCCCGACGGCGGCCGGGCCAAAAAGAACAACGATCTATTCCCAAAGGGTCGGGTTGAGCTGGCGCGTGACCGTGTAGGTTCTGAAGGCTAGTCGAGCCTTATAGACGTCCACCCGGGGCTCAAGATCGCCCAGGGCAGCCTTTAACTCTTCCTGGGTCACAGCGGACAGTGGCCCGACAATGACCTCTTTAAGCGTCATGCGTGAGGAAAAGTCAGCGAAGTATAACCCGTTGGAAGGGTCCTTGTCGTTCAACCGGGTGAAGAGACGCAGCTCATTCTCATACCGCCAATGCTCGTACTTGGTTGAAAGCAGCTTCAGCATCTCCTTCTGTGCGCTCGGCCCGCCACCTTCCAGCACCTCGACGCTCGGAGTTAGGCGATCGGCCGAGTAGCGAACCTTCGTCAGAAGATTTGAAGGGATGTCGAAGCCGAAACACAAGCCGGTGTGCTTTGCCGCGTAGTGGCTCCATTGGACAGGGTTTCGCCAGCTCCGGCTGAAACAGAGCATACCGAACGCCTTGTCAAACTGTTCTCGCCAGATACGGAAGCGCTGGCGAACAAGCTTGTCAGTTGAGGAAGGTAGAAGTTCGAAGGGGTCGTTGACGTCGGCAATGGTCGCAATCTTGAGCCGCCGCCTTCGGATATCATCCAGCCCGAATTCCCGATTTGCAAAGTGATAAACGCGAACCTTGGCTCGGTTACCGCCTATGGCCATCAGTTCACCCACCACTCGTTGCGGAGTATCACGGTTTCGGCGGATCGTAAGAGGTTGGTCGCGTAAAAAGCGGCTGGCCATCCTGACCGTTGGCGGTCTGCGGCAACAGACATTTCGCGAGCCGGCCAGGCGTGATCTCAAAAAGCGGCTTCAGATCGCGTGCATGGCCGCGGCGGCCAGGAGGAGCAATGACGTTGAGGCTCTTCTTCGGAAGTGGTCGGCGACTGTGGCGATGGCCGGACCAAGATCCGAGTCCGCACTGATGATCAGCGCCCGGTCGTAGGCATCGGTAAAGGCGTCTGCCACCAGGGTCACCGCGATCGCGACGTCGGTTTCCTTTTCCTCGTGGCCGATCCAGGTCGCCCCGCAGCTGCTGCAGCGGCGGTGCTTTTCCTTGAAGTGACCGATGATCGGGTCGACACCCGCATGCTTGAGCGCGGCGACATAAGCTCGGTGCCTCCCCACGGCCCCCTGCTTCCAGGTCGCATAGGCGGTGAAATATTTCACCCCGACCAGCGTCTCGCCCTCACCGCAGATGCTCTTGGCAAGGGCGTAAAGGTCGAGCCATTTGAGGTGGGGTTTTCCGAGTTCGTCGATGGCGTGGTAGAGGTTGAACCCGTCATCACTTTGCGCATTACACGAAACGGTAGCACAAAATGAAAAAGGCCGGAACCTTTAGGAACCGACCTGTCCACCTGGATATACCGAAGTGGGAGAGAATGGTCTCTATATAGGGCGAAAAGCCCGATTTGTCAACTTGAAAGTGAACTGACGGTTCCGACCGCTCTATTCCAACCAGCTGATATATAGGGCTTATTCGGCCCTCTTGAACCGCCCGTCGGAGTCGGCTGTGCACCGCTAGCTGGAGCCGATTCGTTTTAAAGTGGCGTTGGTCAGGAGGCCAGTCAGATGCTGAACAAGAGTCTGATGCTGCTGAGCGCGATGGCGTTCTGTTTGACGATCCTCAGCATTCTGCTTTCCGACGCTCAACAACGCGCCCTCGCGCTGTGGAATATCCGCGCCTGGTCTGCGGTGGACCATTGCCGGCAAGCCCTGGTCTCCAGGGGCGCCGGCAAGCTCATGCGCGAAGACACGCCGCTCATTACTGCTCTGGTGACCGTTGTAATGCTCTTCACAGCGCCGCTCTGGGTGGCGGTCTTTGTGTGGTTTCTAATCCCGAGCGGCGCGGCCTTCTTGGGCGGACTGCTTTTCGCGTGGGACAGGACCTTGGATTGGAGAGGCGCTGAAATCATCGCGCTCCACGGCGCTATTGCCGGCGTGTCGCTGACCGGCGTGATTATAGCAATGAAGCAATTTTTCCTGTCAACTGCGGTGCTGGTCGTCGCAGCGTTGCTGCTTCCGCTGTCTGCCTTCGAGTTCGTTGCTAGGCGCGTTGCTGAACACGATAAAGGGCCGCTGGTTGCCCTGGGCGCTCTCGTCACTGCCGCACTGGCATTCTTCAAAGCCTTTTTGTGACCACGTCACTGCATTCAATCCTCTTGCGAATCGCTTCCCGCTTCCGCACTTAATGGACAGCTCTCGCTACTGCGTACTACCCGCAGCACAGGGCTTCCCCAGGGAGGGGAGAGGTCTTTCCGTAGGCCTTCGCCAATGCGAGTTCGAGCGGTTCGCAAACGGAGCCCGAACGACGGGCTAATTGGAGTTTCATACGATTTCTGACGGGGCGGACTAATCGCCCATCGCAGTGGTAGGATGACTGCGTAACCAGAGATCGCCCTAGGCGTGTAAAACCGCCGGGCGATCTCGTGCGCCCGGCAAGGAGATATCCTATGCCCTCGGCGCAAAGCCTCCAGATTCATCTCTTTGGCTTTTCGGCCTCTGCCAACGGTGAGACGGCCGTCTATTCGCTTGCCGTGGTCGTGCTGGCCTTCATTCTCTATCTCACTTTGCTTCGCCGCTGACGTCAGCGCTTTTGGGTTACTTCTTTGTCAGAAGTCGCAGTCGGGTATTGAGCTGCCCCACCGGCAGCCGTACTAAGGGGTCGTTGAGCCACGCCTCCAGGCATTGAGCAAGCTTCACGCTGGCCAGGAGACTGCGGCTGTGGAACCCTGAGCCACGCCCGTGCCGGCGTCCGGAACAGGTTTTTCAGGTTGGCCTCTGAGATAATCCCGACGTCCTTAAGGCGATACAGCAGCGCCCACATCGAGACGCCGTAGAGATGCTTCAACCGGACAAGCTTCTCATAGGCAAAGGCGGTGCGGCCGGTGCCGACTTCTTTCCCGTATGTGAAACGGAAATCCGCCGCGGTACCAACCCGCCCACTTGATTCCACTGAATGTCGTCGAAGGACCTGCGCTCAGGACGAGTGCCTACCCAAGGTGCCATCCTGGTACGCTCGAATGAGATCAGCATGAGGATCGGGGTGCTCGACCAACACCCCTTCGAATATGTGGGCTCGAAGGCACTTCGCGGTAATCACCTCAAGATCATCGAGCGGGTCGTCACCGTACTGCTCGTAGTATTCGTGATATTTGTCGGAGTCGTAGACGTCGGGCGCGCCCCCATGGATCACCGATGCGCGGAGCCTAAGGAGAAGCCTCAATCTCTTATACTCGAATCCGGCTCCGCCATCCGGTTTGACCGCGTCAATTATAGCCTGAGTGGCGCGGCCCGAATCGCCGAAAATGGCATCAAGGGTCATGAAGAGCCAAGGGAAGCGCTCGTGCGGATCGAGCGGCCATGCCCGATAATAATATTCAAGAGCCCTAATTTGTCTGCGTGTGGGATCATCTGTCTGGCCTAGTTTGAGTGCCAGCATAGCGAGCCAGTCGTGATCAGCTTGTCGGATAACTATATCCTCGGCCATCGCGGGGGTATGCGCCTCGCCAAACGTGAGATTAATGCGCCCCATGGCATCGAAGGAACAAAGTCCACCGAACATACTTCGCATCGAAAATTGATGCCGACATCGAGGATGAGGCGTGAGCGCTAAGGCGCCCAAGACCGCTGCTTTGATCTTGTTAGACGCCTGAATGATGGGCGACCGTATGCCGAGCCAAGATGACGCCTTTTCGGTCCTTGCGTCCCAATTGGCTACGGGAGGAAATACCTCGGGCGAGAACGCCGGTACCTTTATGTCCGTGTCAATTTCGCTGACTGAGCCCGGCTGAAGGAGAAAGAACGGCGACGAACGAAAATCAGTCTCGACGACAACGGGCACCAGCGGATAAAGCGCAAGGCAACTCTTGGGATTGAATAGTTCTGATGCGGCGAGCAAGTCGGCCAGCCTGATCTTTACGTCCTGCCCAATGCGCTCATTGTAAGACTCCTCGAATCGCCTGAGGAATGTTTCACTAGCGAAGAGCCCGTAGTGCGCAATTGCGAAGGATCTGAGTTGGCTTTGAATATCATTCATGGCCGTCGATCTGAGATACGGCGGCCCGACCTTTCTTACGTAGAGCGCCGCGCGAACCAGCAACCGGCGTCTAAAGAACACAAATGTGCTGATGCGCTTCTGCCAAAGCGGCGTTCCCGGCGGGCCGACCAAGAACCGGTTTTCTAGCCCGTCGTCTCCTCGCGTACGGTACATGGCGGACAAGAGCAGCTCGATGGCTTGCAAATATAGAGTGTCAGACATAGTTCCAGAATAGCCGAGCCTATTGGAGTGCAACAGACCAGTGCGCGGCGGCGTCGGATAATAGTCCGCTGGACCGCCTGCAGCCACGCCCGTACACAAGCCGCGCCTTTTGTGGTAAGCCTTTGTCGAGCATGACACAGCAAATGCTACCGACCGTCCGCGTTTTTGCGCCTGAACTCTGGGGCGAGGTCGACCGCTTTGCCAACTTTTACGGAGAGACCTACAAGTTTTCCGACCGTAACCGACGTGCCGTGAGCGGCGTCGGTACACATCTCGAAAAGGCGATCACACTGCGGGCCCTAGCCGTCAAATTGAGACCCGGCCTTGATATCGACCGAGACCAACTCAACAAGAATGGATTTACGCCAGCTGTAAACTCTCGCGAACTGTCAACTGTTATCGAAGCGGCTGTCCTTGAGCTCTATTCCTCGGTCGACTGCACCGTAAAGGTACTGCATGCCATTTACAGCAGGGGCTCTCGGTCATTTCCGGGCTCCACAAGGAAGCTGTTTCAGAACATAGACAAAGTGACCGGCGGTTTTCCTGAAGAGTTAAAGGACGCAATCCGTTCGGCTCATTGGTACAATGGCCTCCTCTATTGGCGCGATGAGTTGACCCACCTCGCGACCGGCGGATGTTCGCTGGATCATAACACGGGCTCCGTCAGCTACATGCATATGGGCATGCGACAGAACGGAAGCGCATTCATTATCAATGACGTCTTTGCCTGGATCGATGAAGCGATCGAGAAAATCAACGCCTTTACGCGCGCTATCTTCCACTTGCTCAATTCGACTTTGAAATCTGCCCTCGTGCAGCAGGTCTGCGGCTTCGTCGAGGGACGCATTTTGATGAGATACCTCGATCCAACGGAACCCCTCGACTTCAATAGCGGTCGATGCTTCGCTTACCAATGGTTCGAGAAGCCTGAGAACCCGACCTGCCCGTTCGTCGAGCACTGCGGCGCTTACAAGCGAAAGATGCCGCCAGGCCCGCCGGTCACAGCGGACTAGTCGCCTGCTTCGAACAAGCCTTCAAGGCTTATCTCGGCACGATCATCACGCGAACGTTCATTTTCTCGTTGTCGCCGCTTAAGTCGTTCTCAACACCGCGGGGATTTGCGATACGTCCTGACGGGTCGTAGACGACACAATAGAGACCGCGGCACATCGGATGCTGCTTGTACTTCGCGATATCGACGATCAGTTGCTCGCCGAGCTGCTTCGTCGTCAGAGAGGGCCGGGTCATCTTGATTTCGACCACCGTCTCGACCTCCGGCAGCAAGAAGTCCATGCGTGAAGCACCCCCGGCATAGCTTGGAGACCACTCCTCTTTTCGAATGTCGTCAAAATAGATGACCAGCAACGCGTGTAACAGGTCCTGCACGTCGTACTCATTTTCAACTTCAAGCGTCGGTCGTTCCTCTCGCCTCTCCCGGAGCTGACGGATGACCCCATGGAGTCGTTCGGCTAGCCGCAAGATAACATCGGGATCTTTCTTGCCGGCGGCCCGCGCAGCGGCGGCAGTTGCCTTCAGCGCGAGCGGGTTGCGTTCCACTCGGGAAATTGCTGCCCCAACGACATCTCTGACGCACTCGACGCCATGATAGGACGGGCTTCCGACGAAATTTGAGATGCTCTCCTGGTAGTATGCGAGCAACGGCCGTGAGTGCCGGGCACCTTCAACGAACAAGTCATCGAAAATATCCCTCAGTTCGAGAACAATTCCCCTAAAGCGAGCATCGTCACGGTCCCCGATATCAATCCCGTCGCGGGTCTTTTGGAATCGCGACAAAATCGCATCGAGGTCCCCTCTGTGACGCTCCAGCGTTTCGACTACTTCATTCGGCTGCATTGTGCCTCCCTAGACACTGCACGGATTCAAGCTTCGGATCGCCGCCCATTATGCGGACGCCTTAAGCTCATCGATCACACGGTAGACGGCAGCAAACGCGGTTAGCGCTGTGGTCTTGTTACACGCTTCGCCGGATCGTAGTGCTCTGCCGGGATGAACCAAGTTGCGCGCATCCTTAGCGAGGCCGACTTGGTTCTTGGTGCCCTCACCGATTATTCCGTTGTCCGCGGCATAGCGGATCAGTTCGCCGAGATGAAGTTCATCGAGCCGTTTGACAGGGCTCTTCGCGACAGGGCGGTTCTTCAGCCCCCATAGAAGCAACGCCTCTAACGCCGCGCCGGCGAGAACCGTTGCCCCCATCCATTCCTGAGCGTTGAAATCGATCCAGGATGCCCTAATGCGGTCTTCGATACCTAAGCGGATATCAGCATCTTGGATGAAGGGTAACAGAGGCTCGGCCGGCGGCAGCTCGTCTTGGCACAGTCGCATAAGGCGCCGGATGCGCTCGACCGGATCTTTGCTGCCGACATCGCGCACCGGGCGGCCGTCACCGCCGTTCCATCGGCTCAACGCCGTCGAAAGCACCGCCCGGCAGCGTGAAAGCTCCAAATAGTCGGTAGACGACAGATCAATCAGCTCGCGCGGCACCTGGTCGAGCATGTCGAGCAGGGCATAAACCTCCCCACGATGGTCGGGTGTGATGGCCTGGCTATAGAGCTCGCTGCGGCCGACGCCGAACATATTATCAACGGCGCTAACGATATGGCTCGGAAGAACCTTCGGCATGCGAATCACTCGTTCAGACTTGCTGTGGATTAGGCCCATAGACAGCAATATTCGGCCCAATGTGCAACCACAGGTACTTATGCTATTGCTTTGTCAGGGATTCTTTGAGGATTAGCCCCAAAATCTTGGACGGCACGTGCGGGACGATTTCACAAGGCAGACGATTGCGGAAATTGCCAAAGGCGTGGGTTATCGATGCTCGAACCCTGAATGCCGCAGACCAACCGTCAGTGCCAATGCTGCTCAGGACGGGACCCTGGTGCTGGGTGTCGCGGCTCATATTTGCGCGGCTTCACCGGGCGGTCCTCGCTACGATGCAGCGCAGACGCAAGAGGAGCGGCGCAGCAAGGAAAATGGCATCTGGCTTTGCCAGAATTGTGGACGGATGGTTGATGCCGATCCGAAGAGTTTCCCAGTCGAGACTCTCGTTAAATGGAAGCGAGACGCACAGACGCAGGCATTCCGTGAACTGGTGTCTCCAAGTACGGTCTTTGCGGAGCCTGCCCGGATTGAGGCCGCCATCGTGGCCGACACGGATCAAGCTGATGCTGAATTTATTGCGATCTTTGACAGGGTCCGCGCTGCAGCGAACATGGATATATCCTCGCGCACGCGCGGGACAATGTGGGAGCGCGATTCCGTCGAACTGTCGCTTGGAATAGTGGGCGACATGGAGACGCCTTCCTTCAACATCAGCAGATTGCCACTGGCTGTTGAAGCTGCTCCCGAAGTCACGATAGTGGCGTCGCCAGGGACAGGTAAGACGACGACGATTTTCCAGCTGGCGAAGCACGCGCTTACGGCGAATTCTCTTGTGCCGCTGTATTTTAGATTGGGCGACTGGGCTGCCGGCCAAATCGGGCTTCTCGCAAGCTTGCATCATCGCGCCGCTTTCCGAAACATCAGCGCTGAAGACATAAACGCATTGGCCGCGCGCGGCCGACTACTACTCCTACTCGACGGCTGGAATGAACTCGACTTAGACGCTCACAAACGCCTGCGGGTCGAAGTGGGGCAGATCCGTCGTAACTGGCCCGACGTTCGCATCATCGTAACGACGCGACAGCAAGCGCTTGACGTGCCGATAATGGGCCCTCGCGTCGAGATCGACCTACTCTCCGAGGATCAACAACTCGCCATTGCTGCAGCACTGTATGGTCCAGTCGGCGAGAAGATCGTCGACAATGCATGGCGCACCCCAGGCGTTCGCTCACTGATCGCGATTCCCCTTTATCTGACATCCTTGCTCGCGGTCGGATCGAAAGGCGCACCCCCAGACACCAAGGAAGCCGTGCTTCGTTTGTTCGTGGAGCAACACGAGAGGGCGCCCGAACACGCCGACGCGCTGCAGTTTGCGCTCCTTGGTTGCCACACGGAGATTCTGACAGATTTGGCATGTCGTTTAAACGCACTGGGTCCAACGACTCTGCCTGAGGCCGATGCGCGTCGTTTCGTGGCAGATGCGAGCGCAGGACTGCGAGAGAGGGGCCAAATTGCGGCTCCATTTGAGCCGAGTGCAGTCCTGGAGGCCTTGACGAGCCACCACCTGTTGATGCGCTCTGGAGACGGTGTTGCGTTCCAACATCAGCAATTTCAGGAATGGTATGCGAGCCGCCGGGTTGTCGAGTTGATGAAGGCGGCGGCAAACGGTGATGCAGGCGCCCGCGTAGAATTGCGTGCATCCGTCCTCGACCGCCCTTCGTGGGAAGAGTCAGTCTTGTTCGCAACCGAACGGCTATCGCGAGAGAGTAACGGCGCGGAAGTCGTCGCTCATGCCGTACGTCTCGCCTTGCCTATCGATCCGATGCTAGCGGCCGAGATGATCTTCCGCGCCGCACCCGCAGTTTGGGATCTCGTGCGAGACGATATCATCGCGTTCGCTGCGCGTTGGCACCAGGCAGGCAAAGCAGACCGTGCCGTTCGCTTTATGATCATGACTGGCCGACCTGAATTTGCCGCACAGGTTTGGCCCCTCGCGTCAAGCAGCGACAGACAGATACAGATTCCGACGCTGCGCGGGGCACCGTACTTTCGTCCGCGGGTCCTCGGCGACGATCTTCAGGCAAAGCTTGCGGGATTAGCCGAGGAAACGCGAGAACAACTGCTCTCGATGATCGCGGGAGAGAGCGGGTTGGATGGAATGGATCTGGCGGTGGAGCTCGCTAAGGCTGATTCAAGCTCCAAAGTGCAAGCCGAGGTCGTTCAGAACCTTCAATTTCGACGGGCCGATCATCACGTCGCTGATCTGCTATCATCCGCGCATGATGAGACGTGGGAGTTGATCGCGAGAGCCGGGTATGCGAGGGAGATCAGGGACGACGCCGTTGCGAAAAGACTGCAAGAGATTCAGTCAAGGCTCGTTGGTACGACGACCGATCCGTCTCAGCGGCTGGGCCTTCTGTTTCAACAATCGGCCGACGTGCCAGGACGCGACACGGCGATTGCCGCGGCGATTGCGGATCAACAGTTTGTGACCAACAATCCGCAGAGCAGCTGGCTATATCTTGCACAACGAGCCGCACCTGCCGCTCTACTCGAAGGACTGCGTCAACGATTGGCGGCGGGCTATGATATGCCACTTCACGCCGACGATGTCCTGTTAAAGCTGGATGTTATCGATACTGGGCCTATCGTCGATGCCGTCCTCAATACCGATCACGACGACCGCAAAATCAACGCCGCAGCCGCATTGGTGGGCCAAACAACAATCGAAGCGCTTATCGATAAGTTCCTATCAGCTGCAAAAGCGTTGCACGAGGACCGGTCCAACCGGGCGCTTTCGGATGAATATATTTGTATTGAATCCAGGCTCCATTGCACACGCCCGGCGATCTTCGCTGCCGCCGTTCTGCGCAAGGGCGAGTCAGATGACCCCAATGTTGTTGATGCATTGGCGTCGCTTGTCGCCCATCATGGCGTTCACGACAGAGGTGGCGACAAGCCGCTAGTGATTGATCCAACCAGCCGTGGCGCTTGGATCGAACTTCTGCGACGCTGGGCAGGTACAGTGCTTGCAATACCTGCGGGAGGTCGGCGCGAGCTTAGTCACGTAGCGAGTGCCATCGGCCGTCTGGGCTTTGATGAGCTTGTTCCCGAACTAAAGCGCCTTTTGGACGAAGACTTATTGCGGCTAAGAAACGCGCGAGCGGGTCGCGCTGACGCTTTGAGGCGCGGTGACATCGTAGCATCGTCAGACGCGAGTATGATCTACGACATTCAGTACAGGTCCTCATTCATCCGCATCGGCGGGGACGCAGTAGCTAGGGTCGCAGCGCAATACCTCGAGGACAGGGACTTTGGCATTTCGGCGGCGTTGATCCTCAAGTCAATATCCGATCGGCAGTTGAACGTGCCCGCACCGAGTTTTAACCGTCGATGGCCCTGGTTCGATGGAGTCGATGCCGCCCGAAAGGCCCGGGCTGCTTCGCCTCGTCCAGCGCCCGCAAATGCCCTCGCGGCGCCGATCTTCGCGGCCATAGACCGGTTGGCGAGACCGGAGAGGGAAAAGGAAGATCAGCTACTTGCGATCAACCTGATGCGCGTTGGCTTAGGCATGCCCCATGGCGACCGTGACGATCTCGTCGCCCGCGTTGTCGCTCTGCCGCAACCTTTGGCAACGAAGCCCATGCTTCTCGCTGCCATGGTCCTTGATGGACAGATCATAGATGCGGACCTCCTCACGCGGGCTATCAACGATTGGCTTTCGGCCGCCAATCAAGATCCCAACGCTTGGCATAAGCGGCAGGAGACCTGGGAAATTGAACCATGGCTGGAGCTCCTACCGTTCTCAACCCAGCCTGAGGCCGTTTTTGAGGGCTTGGTCAAGGTAAAAGCTTTCTACGGTCGCGACTGGGCAAAGCGGTGGGAACGCGTCTTGACCGCTGTTGCCGCGATACCTGGCCCACTGGGAGATGAATTGCTGTTGCGTCTCGCCCGGGAACACAGAGACATCGCGGATGACCACACATGGATGCGGGCCTTCTTGGAGCGGGGCGCTGTTGCGTCCGTGCTGCTCTATCTGGATCTCTATAATGATGGCATGTTCGGTCGCGGCCCCAACGGCGTCGACGCGTGGCATATCGGACGCCAGCTCGCGGCCTATGCTCAAAGATCCCCAGAACTGAACTCCGAGTTGCAGAAGCGATACGAAACCATTGGCGATGGCCCAGGCCGTAAAGTGCTCGAACAATTCTTCGGCGAGGCGGCGGGAGAGAACGACATCGTTGCCATGGTGAAGAAGTACGCTGCGACCAAACAGTCTTACGACGGTCAGATGCACCGAGCCCTGGAAGCCGTAGCGACGGAAAAAGTGCCCATTGGAGAAGACTCCAACGCTTATAATGTCTACCCCGCTCCGGTAGGCGAATTGCGTAAGGCGCTTTTTGGCATGTTGGATGGCACGCCTGCTGAGGCCGCCATAGCGAGAAGATGCCTGAAAGAGATCGATGAGCTTAGGGATGAACACGGCATTGCCGCCGACGACGGTCGGCACCCAGATGTCATGTCCGAGCGTCCATGGCCTCCCGAAGCGAAGACTTCGTAACTAGCAATCGTTGCGGCGAAAACGCTCACGTCGCGCTAATCTGACCTAGAAGCTCATCCAGCGTTGCAAATTGAATTCCAAACTCCGTCGTGAGCCAGGCTCGGTTTGTCGGATCAAGAATGGATCGGCCTGCGGCGTGGGCTTGATCATTGGTGCAGAGAATATCGTTTCGATAGGCTATGTGGGCAGCGACGAGCTCTCCGTCCGCCCATTCGGCACAAGCCTTACGAGACCTCTTTTCGTTCTGGAGCACTCCGCCGGCCCCCTGCCACCCACCAGCGGCATCGAACGCAGCCCTACCCACGCCCTGAGCTTCAATGCGTGCCAAGGCATCAATCTGGCGTTGCTCGCGCTCGCTGTCTCCGTGCGCCATATGCGCAAAGAGCGCCGGGTCGCCAATCTCCGCCGGGCTAGGCAATCCGAGCCATGATGCGGTTCGCATAAGCCTGATACCTGCGTCGAGCGCACTTTTTAGCTTTGCCGATTGGATCTCGTGCAGGCCTGGATGTCGGGCGTCATCGGGACCCATTGTCATCTGGATACTAGGCTTGCCGTCCCTCTCAACTATGGAGAACTGCACCTGCATTGCGGGCTCGGCGAAATAGGACGTGCGTTCGCTCTTTCGGATTGCTTCGATCCGAAAGCCCGCTTCACTTATGAATCCCGCGATCTGGTTTTTCGCTAGCGCCGTACGAATTGAGGTCCAATCGCGGTCTGCTGGATCGAATATTTTTTCCCAAGCATTGCTGTCGAACGATACCCGCATAAGCAAACCTTATCCGTGAACGCTTCTTCTCACAGTCGGCTCAAAGGTAATTGGGTGGCGGCAGGTCGCCCGCGAAATTCTGCGGGTTGAATATGAACTTCGTCTCATACTGCTTAAGGCCACGCCATGATCGAACGAGTCTAAGCAGTCGGCTTATGATGGTTCTTTCAGCATCATAGCACACAGTGATGCCAAGGCTCGTCGTCTTAAGTTTGCCCATCGTCTTGGCCGTGGGATGCTTTTCGTCCTGCAACCATTCGTGCAAATCGCCTTTCTCAATTCTCATGAGATAGTGGGTCTGTCCCGGCGCCATTTGCTCGATTGTTGATTTTAGCAATGCTGGCTCCCCTCCCTTAAACAACTCGCGACGGAATTCGCCGCTGGTTTGGAAGGTTATATTCTCGGCTCTGGCACCTCCCATGTTAACGAGAAAAAGGCTCACGAAGACATGCTGGAAGTGATGGTCTTGCCCGTGAGGCCTGTAGTCATTGTGAAGATGGTAGAGGATTTCCAAGACGGGCCGCCGCCGTGCGATGACAACTTGGACTCCAATTCGAAGCGCGCCAGTAACCGCTGATGAAACAATGTCCAAACGCTATCTCCTCATCGTTATCGCTTTATTGCCGTGAAATGCCCATCACCCGGATGATCGCGCGATCGCTGTCATCGAACCCTCGCCGTGTGTCGCGAACTTGCAGCTGCCAGCTGGAAGCACACGCGGCTCTAATCTGCGAGCATCCGCTCATCATCGACGAGCACCAAAGTAAGCGTTTCATCCTCGCCGGTACGGACCGTTTGCTCTCGCACCACAAACCGGGAAGCGTCGGACCGGTCAAACCAGGCGTCGGCGTCAATCTTGCGGGGGGCTGGATCATCCGGACGACGGCCAAACTGGACGCCGAAGGCAAAGCTATCCGGGTCGAGGTCTTCACGTGGAAACCAGTGACGCGGCACGCAGGGCGCTCTCGCGAACCACTTACGACCACGGGGGCCGTGACAGATGACGAAAGCTGGCACGTAATCGAGGTCAATGAGGCGGATCGATGTTGCGGTCAGGCTTGTCTTGAAGGTTCCGCCCAACTTGTCGACCATATCAAAAGTCAGTTTGCCAAGGCCGCGTGCTCGAGGTTGAAAGAGGTATCTGGGCATCAAGAGGTCTGCCGCGTAGCTATCCGCCACCTTCTCAGGCGATAGCGCATCACGCGGCTTGTAGTCATCGACGCGACAGACAAGCGTCTTGCCGCGATGAAAGCGCCAATGGCCTAGCTCATGCGCGATGGAAAATCGCTTGCGGCGCGGGGAGCTATCGTTCTTGACCGTGATAACGGCGGCGCCATTGCATCCGAGAATATGGGCTTCACAGCCGCACAACGCGCGATAGCGAACCCGGGCCCCCACGTAATGGGCAATGGCTTCGAGATCAATTTCGCCCGGGTCGGTGACGCCAAGCTCCTGGAGAAGCATTTCCGCCGGCGTCACGGTGCTGTCCTCATTCAATCAGGCCGAGGTCGCGCATGGCTTCGAGCATGTCGAGTACGTCAGCGTCCGTGAGTTCGCTTTCTTTCCGGGCCGCCAGGGTAAAAGTCTTATCATCAGCATGAGCCGCCATGACTTGGCGCAGACGCGCACGGGCTTCGGCGATGGGAATGGCAGGTGCCGGGCTCGGAGCCTTACTAGCCGCAACACCGGCACGTGCGGCATGAAGACGATCTTTATTTGCGAGCAGAATGGTTTTCTCGAAAGCCTCGCGCATGTGCTTCGCGTTCGCTTCGGCTGAGCCAAAGTCTTCCGTGAACTGAGCCAGAACTTCCTGGTCGGACGCCTTCAGCAGGTCGTCGACCATGGCCAGCTTCAACCGGCGGAGCCTCGCTTTGGTGTCATCAGGATCGGACATCTTCCCTCCGTCCCGCAACAAATTTCAGGAAGCGGCGC
This sequence comes from Bradyrhizobium sp. CCBAU 11430, assembly GCF_028128855.1. Lineage (NCBI taxonomy): Bacteria > Pseudomonadati > Pseudomonadota > Alphaproteobacteria > Hyphomicrobiales > Nitrobacteraceae > Bradyrhizobium > Bradyrhizobium sp. CCBAU 11430. The sequence continues at coordinate 17,700 of NZ_LBJV01000006.1, read as the reverse complement.
CGCACCAGCGTGCGTTTGCTGTCGTAGGCTGTGCCCTGCAGACCCGTCAGCTCCTTGAGGTCGTCAGTACCAAAGCCGGCCACAATGCCCTCCGCCAGCTCACGGCCCTTTTCATCGTCGTCGAAAAGGGCAAGTAGCTCCTTGTACTCCCCTTCGAATACCGCATTGTCCTCGGCCGACCAATCGGGGGATGCGGGGTCCTCGGCGTCGGCTTCGGCGGCACCTTGCAGGATCGCCACGTGCGGCATCTGATTGCGAGGCTTCTTTCGCTCGCTGTCGGCGATGCTGCTCATCGTGTCAATTAAGTGCTTCATGACGTCCACGTCTACCGGGCAATTGCGCGTTCCCCGGAGGGTCCGCAGCTGCGCCTCCTGGATTAAGTCCTCAAAGTCCCAATCGGTACCCGAGGCAAAGATCCTGCCGACCTTGTGAAGACGTGCCCATTCGGCCGTGGAGAAGCCCTTGATGGTGGCCTCAATCTCGGCGCGCGGTCGGAATGTCTTCTCGGTCTCAGCAGGCAAGCGTTCGCCCCCTCAAACCCTTATGCGGCGGCCGGACGCTGTCGCGGACACGCCCGAAATTTATTTTCGTCAAATGTCGGCGGAGCCCTATCCGCCCAGCATAGGTCATTAGAGCACAATTAGGTGCCGCAACCCAAAAGGGAAATTGAATGGCCGACGTTCTTGTTACTTGCATCACCAAACCGCACCCGAACAGCCCCCATGAGCACATCACGGAGCTCGGAAATCCGCGGGAGAATTGGAAGTGGTCTCGGGAGCGGGTCATCGCCAGCATCGAAGCGAAGACCAACACCTTCTACACGCGCGATCCGCGCACCGGCAAACGCGCCGATATCGGCGTCGTACGGCCCCAAGGGCGACCCGCCTACGTGCGCACCTACGCCGACGGCGTCTGGAACGACAACCTGCTGGCGATGGATCAGTGCCCCCTCTGAAGGACTAGGGATTAGGAAAGCTTATGAGCAAGAAACAGCTCTTTGTGGAGCGGCGTCCGCAAGGCGACTACGCCGTACGACGCGGAGGTTCGGAGCGTGCCAGCGATGTGCTGGAGACGCAGCGCGAAGCCATTGACCGCGCCCGCGAACTCGAGCCTGGTCATGAGCCGCTAGTCGAGCGGGCGCGGCATACGAACGCCGGTCGACCCGACCGCTGGCGCAAGCCCTAGCAGCACCGAGCGCGCACGTCTCCATGCTGCGTCCATGCTGCGTGGAGCCGCCGTGAGTGCTTGGTAATCGTTGAAATTAAACGGAAATTCTTGCGAACCACGTCACGCCGGAATCTCTGAGACTAAATCGCAAATTTTGCGATGAAATCAGAGGTCTTAAGATGTTTTGGTGGTTGGGGCGGCAGGATTCGAACCTACGCCTGGTGGAATCAAAATCCGCTGCGTTGAGGACTTTCGACGCCTTATCTCGGATTGTTGGTTGCGGGAGGCCGGACTTGAGCCAGCGACCTCAAGTTAGGCATCTGAACCTCGAGCCTCAACCGCACCAGTTTCGCACCAGAAACAGCGCTTACGAAACGCCACCAACGAGATCAAATTCGAACGAAAATGCAGCAAAATCAACAAAGCCGTCAGATAGTCCGCCGCTCATAACGATCTAAGTGCAGGCTCGAGTCCTACTGCTCGCGCGTTACAAATTCATTCTAAGAAGTCCCTGTCTTCCTGTGTACGGTGATGACATGCGAGTGAGCCGTCTCCTGCGGTGGATCACCGAGGTCCTACTTAGTCGCCCGCGCTGCGTGATGCGATCACAAATGAATCCGGGTCGCGGTCGACCTTCACCGGCGAGGCGCCAGCAAACCAGAATCGTCGAGCCTAACAAAATGGTGTTCGCGATCGCTGTCGCAGGTGCGGTCTTCTTCTGGACCTAGTCCGAACTCAGGTTGCACCGCCGAAGATGCGGACTTCATTTGCATTTGCGCACCGTAAACATCGCGCATTCAACACGTGGAGCGCAGCCAAGTAGGTGCGAGCACTTCGTGTGCTTAGAGGCGGATTGCATCGTTGCGGCTATCACCGTCGCTCGAAATTGCGAACGGAGCTGTCGGATCGTGCGCGCGAACCTGTGCGTGGTCGGATCCGTGAATTGGTGTGGCGGAGTTCGCCAATGTTCGTCGGCCGCTTATTCAACGGATATTCGACGACTTTTCGATGAAAGTTCTAAGGCGTTGAAATTACTGGCGCTCCCTAGGGGAATCGAACCCCTGTTTCAGCCTTGAGAGGGAAAATCGATTCTGCTTGAGATATCGTGAGGAAAGTCTGCGATGGAGCCCTGGCCGAATTTCAGCAGCTGATCGTCACCGCAGCGCACCCTGATGCGGCAGGGACCGCGCCGTTTGGCGTAGCGTGACGAGGAAGTGACGCGCAGACCGCGACAGGGGCGTGCTCTTGTTGACCAGAACCTGGGCGGTGACCGGCGTCTTTGGCCGGAATTTCAGACAGACGACGCCATGCTCGCGTGCTTCGATTATCCAGAACGGGTCAATCACCGCGATACCGGCGCCCGCTCGCGCCAGCGAACAGGCGACTGACGACTGGTTGACCTCGAGAGCGATGCGACGGGGTACGCCGGCCTCCCGAAAGGCCTGCTCGACCAACGTGCCGAGCGGCTGGCTGCGGCTGAATGAGATCAGCGGAAAGCGCTCCATATCGCATGGCTCGACCACCTCGCGGCGGGCGAGTTCGTGGCCTGGATGGACAATGGCAACGAGGTCGGCGATGCAAAGATCGAGCGCGAGCGCGTCGTGATGGATGAGCGGCGACAGGACGAGACCCAGGTCGACCTCCTCGCGCAGGACGCTCGCGATGACGCTCGGGCTATCGGTGCTGCGCACCACGATATGAATGCGCGGCCGCGCCTGCTGAAACGCGGCGATCGCCACGGGCAGGATATTGTCCGCGAGCGTTGCGGTCGCGGCGATCTGAATGGTGCCGACATGGGCGTCGCCCATGTCTTCGATTAGCCGCCCGATGCGGTCGACGCCGTCGAACACCCGTTCGAGGTCGGGGAGCAAGAGCTTGGTCTCGGCCGTCGGCTGCAACCGCCCTTGCTTTCTCAGGAACAGGGGAAAGCCGGCGATCCGGGCGCAGTCCCTCAGCATCATGCTCACCGCGGGCTGCGAGATTCCGAGCGCGTCCGCAGCCGCCATTACCGAGCCGCTGCGGCTGACGGCGTGGACGACTTGAAGCTGGCGCAGACTGAGTGACATCAGTTTGCCTTATACAGAATTAAGTCAGGCGCAATTGAACTTATTTCGGGGGATGCCTAGCGTGCCGGTCAAGAACCCTGAGGAAACGCTGACCAGCCATGAAGATTACCGCGGTTGAGACCTGCGTTGTGGCGCTGCCCTTCGACATGGGCGGCCCGAAGCCCGCTTTTGCCGGCAAGCCCTGGACGACGCTCGACGTGCTTATTGTCAAGGTAGAGACCGAGGACGGTCGCTCCGGCTGGGGGGAGGCTTTCGGCCATGCCGCCATTCCCGTCACCAAAACGGCGATCGACACCATCGTAGCGCCGCTGGTACTCGGGCGGGATGCCGGGGACATCAACGGCTTGTCACGCCAAATCTCACATGCGCTGCATCTGCTCGGCCGCAACGGCTCCTTTCTGTATGGCTGGTCCGGCATCGAGATCGCACTTTGGGACCTCGCGGGAAAGCGCGCGAGCCAACCGCTCTATCGTTTGCTCTGCGGGCGCGATCCAGGGCCGATGGACGGCTATGCTAGCCTCTTGAACTATGGGGACGACGCCTTGGTGTCCAAGAACACGGCGGATGCATGCGCCGCCGGCTATCGCTTCATCAAGCTGCATGAGGTGACCAGGCCGGCAGTGCTCGCCGCGCAGCGCGTCGCGAGCGATGCCGCGATCATGCTTGACGTTAATTGTGCCTGGTCGCCGCAGGTGGCGCGTGAAATGGCCGCCTCGCTGGCCGGTGATGGGCTCTACTGGCTGGAAGAGCCGGTGTGGCCACCGGAGGACGTGCATGGGCTCGCCAGCATCCGTGCCCATGGCATCCCCATTTCGGCCGGTGAGAATGTCGCCGGGGTGTTCGGTTTCAAGTCGCTGATCGAGGCTGGAGCCATCGACATCGCGCAGCCTAGCGTCACCAAGGTGGGCGGTATCGGCGAGATGCTCAGGGTTTTCGACTTGTGCGAGACCCATGGCGTGGCGGTTGCTCCGCATAGTCCCTATTTCGGTCCGGGCTTCGTCGCCACTCTGCATATCGCTGCCGCGCGCATGGAAAAGCCGTTCATCGAAGTGCTCTGGCTCGAGATGGAGGCCAATCCGTTCGACCCGTGGGTGCGCGCCAAGGACGGCAAACTCAACCTGCCTCATGGTCCCGGGCTCGGCTGTGAACCGGATCTGGACGTGCTCCGGCGTTACCGCGTTGGCGAAACCATACGCAATGAATGGCGGGCACACTCATGAAGGTTCTCAAAGTCGAGACAGAAGTCGTTCTCGTAACCCTGCCGTCGCCGATCGGCAGCGCCCTGGGCCAGATCCGCGATTTCGGCTGCGTGCTGGTCACGGTCAGGACGGATGAAGGCCTGACCGGCGAGAATCTGATCTTCACGCTGAACAACCGGCGCACCGCCGTGCTGCGCCAGATGGTCGATGAACTCGCCGATCTCATTATCGGGCGCGACGCCGGACATATCGCGAATTTTTGGGCGCGCGCCTGGAAGGACATCAATTTCCTCGGCCACAAGGGGGTCCCCGTCGTCGGCATCTCGGCCCTGGACGGCGCGCTCTGGGATCTTGCAGGAAAGGCCGCGGGCCTGCCGCTCTACCGCATACTGGGCGGCGCCCAGGACCGCGTGCCGGTCTATCACAGCGGCGGACTCTGGCTGTCGCTCGCCACCGACGAGTTGGTCGAGGAAGCAGGCCGCTTCGCGGCCGAAGGTTTTGGCGCAATGAAAATGCGGCTCGGCCATGCTGACCCGAAAGAAGATATCGCCCGCGTTCGAGCCGTACGTCAGGCGATCGGCCCGAAGATTAAGCTGATGGCCGATGCGAACCAGGGCCTTAACGAAGCACAAGCGATCCGGCTCGGCCGAATGCTGGAGGAATTCGATCTCACCTGGTTCGAGGAACCGCTACCGGCCTGGGATCTGGAAGGCCTCGCCCGTGTCTCAGCCGCGCTCGACACGCCGATCGCATCGGGCGAGACGGAATATACCCGCTACGGTTTCCGCCGCATGCTGGAGTTGCGCTCGGCTGACATCCTGATGCCCGACATGCAAAGGGTTGGGGGTTTGAGCGAATTCATACGGGTCGGCCATATGGCGGAGAGCCACGACGTGGCGGTGTCGAGCCACTTGTTCCCTGAGACAAGCATCCAGGCACTCGGCGCGCTGTCCAATGCCGTGTTCCTTGAATACATGCCCTGGTTCTCGCCGCTCTACAATGAACGGCTGAGCTTTGCCGATGGCTGCGCCATCGTGCCCGAGCGGCCCGGCTGGGGCTTCACCTTCAACCGCGACTACATCGGACATTTGAGAACCTCAAGCCTGCAAGGCGCGTGAGCGACAGGTTCCGGCGATACGAAGCCTTTGCAGGAATAATACGACAGGGACAAGCCGAAGCTCGCAACCGACGAGCGGTGAATACAATAACAGGGAGAACGAAATGATTATCAGTCGTCGTCGATTCACCAAGGCCGCAATGGGCGCTTCTGTGGTCGGTCTCGCCCGTCCGGCCATTGCCCAGAACGAGCCGATCAAGATCGGCTGGCTGGCCGCACTCACTGGCCCGAGTTCGGCGCCCGGCGTCGGCTTCAACCGCGGCGTCATCTTTGCAACCGAATCCATCAACGGCGCCGGCGGCGTCAAGGGGCGCAAGGTGGAACTGATAACCCGCGACACCCAGGGCGACCCGACGAAGGCGGTGAATGCCACCCAGGAGATGATCAGCCAGGCTCGCGTCCACGCGATCTGGGGCCCGACGAATTCCGGCGAGTCGCTGGCGGTGACTCCGATCATGGCGCGCGCCAAGATGCCCAATATCCACCCCTGCGTGGTCGACAGCCTGATCGACGTCCAGAAATTCCCCAACGCGTTTCGCATCGCGCCGTCCAATACCCAGTGGGACGACGCGGTACGCAACTATTGCCTGGCTATCCTCAAGCTGAAGAAAGTGGCGGTGATCGGCGACACGACCGGCTATGGTGTCTCGGCGGTCAAGGCGTCGGTCGCCGGATTCAAGAACGACGGCGCCGAGGTGGTCTATCAGGCCAATATTGACGCCACCCAGCCGGACCTGACACCCGACCTGTTGCGTGCCCGCAATGCCGGGGCGGAGGCGATCGTGATCTGGAGCGTCTCCACTGGCATGGAAGCGCGTATGATGAACACACGCGCAGCCATGGGCTGGGACGTTCCCTTTGTCGGACACCCGTCGCTCTCTTCCGGGGAAATTGGAAGCCTTATCGACAAGCCGGCCAATTGGGACAAGGTTTATGCCGTCGGCTATCGCAGCTGCAGCTACGGCGCCGACGGCAAGCTGCAAGGGCGCAACCAGGAACTGGTCGAGCGGCTCGCGGGAAAGGTGAACCTTTCGGACACGCTGCTCTGGTGGGTCGCTTGCGGCATCGACGCCATCGAATTGGTGGCCAAGGCGGTGGAGGCGAGCGGATCCTCTTCGAGCGAGGCGATCACCGGCTACTGGAACAGTCTTTCGAAATATAACGGCTATTTTGGCGACTACAGCTATAGCCCAACTCAGCACAACGGCTATCCGACCGCAGATGTGGTGATGTCGGCAGCAAGTTCGGCCAAGAACGGCGCCTTCGCGCTGGCGCCCGGCTATTCTGGCGGACGGTGATGACTTGGGTTTCGTGCATCCGACACCGCGCCGGATGCGATCCCCACGATCTCTTCAAGACTTCGACCGCTCCAAGTCAATGGCGCCCAACCGGCCGGCGCCGCGGACCGCGGGACCCGCTTTCTCGGTATTAGTGAGGTGATGATGCTCGCTTCAATCCTGGCGTCCGGCCTGGCGGTCGGCGCCATCTATGCTCTCATCGGGATCACCTACAACACGATGTTCGCCACCTCCCGTGTAATGAGCTTCACCGCTGGCCAACTCGGCATGCTCGGCGGCGTCTTCGGCTCGCTCTTTATGCTGCGCCTCGGCTGGCCGCCGGTGATCGGCTTGCTGGCATCGCTTGGCGCTTGCGCGCTGATCGGCGTAGTTACCGAGATCGTCGCGGTGCGTCCCGTCTTGAAGAGCCTCGAACAGCATCTCTATGTGCTCTCCACACTGGCGCTGGCGTTGATGATCCAGCAGGTCACGGCTATCGAATGGAGCACCGAACCGCAGCCTTTCCCGAAGCTCTTTGGCTTCGGCTCGGGCGCATTCGACGAGAAGTTCTGGCTCCCGCTCGTTGCTTGCGGACTAACCATCGCCGGCCTCGAACTTCTTTACCGAAAGACCTTGGTCGGCCGCGCCTTCCTGGCCGTCGCCGAGGACAATTTCGCTGCCCGCGCGCTCGGCCTGCCCGAGCGCAATCTGAGAATCGCCAGCTATGCGCTCGCCGGTGCCATCGGCGGGCTTGCGGGCTTCGCCGGCGGACAATTGTTGCTCGCCTTCTTTGCCAACGGTCCGCTCCTCAACTTCTACGGCTTCGTGCCGGTTGCACTTGGTGGCCTGGGCAACAATCGCGGCGCGGTCATCGGCGGGCTCGCCCTCGGCGTCTTCCAGCAGGCCGCCAATTTCCTGGTCGGCGGCATCTTCTCCTCGGTTGCCGTCTTCGTGCTGTTCATCGTCGTCCTGCTCGCGGCACCGCAGGGCTTGTTCGGCGCACCTGCGGCGCGGAGAGTCTAATGCCAGATACAAGTCAACCAACGATCCATTCGGAGGCGCCTGCCGATATCGGCTGGCGCGTCGTCTTGCCGACGGTCCTGCCTTTGATTGCCCTGTTCACCTTCGCGGTGCTGCTGCCGCTTACGGATAACGAGTATTGGGCACTGATCACCACCCGTGCGGCGATCTATTGGGTTCTGGTTTCGGGCCTCAACCTGGTCGTTGGCTACGCCGGCCAGCTGGCCATCGGCTATGTCGCCCTCCTGACGCTCGGCGCATATACGACGAGCGTGCTCGCCGCCGGCAATTTGTTGCCGCCCCTGCCGACCTTCGTGGCGCTGGCAGTTGCCGCAGTTGCAGGCGCAGTGTTCGGCGTCGTCGTCGGCCTGCCGGCGCTAAGGCTACGCACGTTTTATTTCGCCATGGCGACACTCGGCTTTGCAACCATCGCGACCCAGGTGGCGCTGGCCTGGGAGGGCGTCACCGGCGGCGGGATCGGCATCAGCGGGCCGGAAATGCCAGCGCCGTTCAACACCGCATGGGGCTTTCTCTATCTTTGCCTGGCCCTTGCTGCGCTGGTTACCTGGGCGACCTCAAATGTCGCCAAGAGCCGATTCGGCCGGGCGCTGATCGCCGTGCGCGACGCCGATGTGGCGGCCGAGGCAAACGGCATTTCCAAGCCGAAGCTGTTCGTCACCATCTTTCTATTCAGTGGCGCAGTGGCGGCGGTCGCAGGCGGCCTGTTCGCAAGCCTCCAGACTTATATCACCCCGGACGCTTTCACTTTCGAACTGTCGTTGTTATTCTTTATCGCGGTGCTGATCGGCGGCCGGGGTTCCATTCTCGGTCCGCTCATCGGCACGATCATTCTCACCATCCTGCCGGAGATCGCCGCTCCGCTCGCCGCATGGTCCACCTTTCTCTATGCCGCGTTACTCCTGATCATCGTCCTCGCCATGCCCGGTGGCATTGCCGCGCTCCTCGACTTCAAGAACCGCAAGCCGCTTCAAAGCGATCGGGCGATCAAGCCGCGGCCGACCCTGCTCGGCGAGATCCTGAAACGCAGTGGAGCCGACAGGCCCATGACACTGAAGGGCATCGTGCTCACCTTCGGCGGCGTGCGCGCTATTGACGGTCTCGACCTCAACATCCAGCCTGGTAAGGTGCACGGTCTGATTGGCCCGAACGGCAGCGGCAAGACCACAACGCTGAACGTTATTTCCGGCTACTACGCGCCGCAGGAAGGCGAAGTCAGGCTCAACTCGCCTCTGGCGAGAGGCGCACCCGAGACTCGGGCCGGGCACGGCATCGCCCGCACGTTCCAGACGCCGCGGATTGTCGGCGAGGCGTCGGTCATCGACAATGTGATGATCGGCGGCTGGATTGAGGGACAATCGGCCTTCGTGGAAACGCTCATGTCGCTGCCACGTCATCGTCAGGGTGAGCGGAGCCTGGAAGTGGCCGCGCGACTTGCGCTCCGTGCAGTAGGGCTGGAGGAACTGGCCGATGTAAGGGCCGACCGGCTGCAACACAGCGAACTGCGCTTCGTGGAGATCGCGCGCGCGCTGATGCTGAAACCCGCCTTCCTGCTGCTTGACGAACCGGCAGCAGGCCTTGCGACGGATGAGATCGAGCGGCTCGGCCAGTTGATCAAGGAGATCAGCCGCCAGGGCACCGGCGTTCTCCTAGTGGAACATCACGCCGACCTGATCTTCGACATCTGCGACGAGGTTACCGTGCTCAATCTCGGTCGCGTGCTGGCGAACGGTACGCCTGCCGAAATCCGCGTGCACAAGGAGGTGATCAGTGCCTATCTCGGTGCCTGAACCACTGATCGACATTCGAGGTCTGGAAGCCGGCTACGGCAAGATTCGCGTGCTGCACGGGATCGATCTTGCGATCGGCCCTGGCGAGGTCGTCGCCCTTCTCGGCCCTAACGGCGGCGGCAAGACCACGCTTCTCCGCGCCGTCTCCGGACTGCTGCCGTGGACCGGCGCCGTGCGTTTCGCAGGCCAGGACTTGCGGGGCTGGGGCCCGCAGGAGACGGCGCGGGCTGGCCTTGCCCATGTGATTGAGGGTCACCGCGTCTTCACCCAGCAATCGGTCACCGACAACCTGCTGCTCGCGGCATATGACCTGCCGCGTGGCGAGCGCATGGCCCGCGTCGAGGAGGCGCTTAACTTCTTTCCGGAGGTTGCCGAAAAGCGCCATCAGCGCAGCGGCGCGCTGAGCGGCGGGCAGCAGCAGATGCTGACGGTGGCCCAGGGGCTGGTGCGGCGGCCGCGCCTGCTGATGCTCGACGAGCCATCAGCAGGCCTCTCTCCTGTGCTTGTCGACCGCGTGCTTGCGGTGGTGGCGAAGCTGCGCGCGAACGGCACCGCCGTGCTGCTGGTCGAACAGCTGATCGAGAAGGCGCTTGCCGCTGCGGATCGAGTTTGCGCGCTGGCCCAAGGACGTGTAGTTCTACAAGCGGCAACCACCGAGGCCGATCTACCGCGCCGCCTGGAACGGGCCTATTTCGGCCGGGACCACGCCACCGCGCTGCATGCATGAGGGAAGCTTCAGATCCGGTCGGCTGCGCGTCCGTAAAGCCAAACTGAAGTTAGGCGTCAACGCTGCGCTCTCAAAGCCTCGTCGGCGCTTTTTCGCTTTCAGGTTTCGAGCTGCCCCGGTCCAATCCATCATGGGACAGACTGCGTCGCCAACGGCGTAAAGTGCCTACCGAAGCTCACTGACCGCACCAGTTTCGCACCAGAAACGACGTGAACAAACCACGACGAACGCGATCAAATTCAAAAGAAAGTGCAGCAAAATCAACGAAGCTTATTGATGGTCTGCCGCTCATAACGGCCTGGTTGCACGTTCGAGTCCGCTGACCGGCCAGTGAAATCAGCCCCCTCGTGATGCGCGGGTTCGTTCGTCGCGCCAGTTACGCAAATCCCCGAAAGCGGCGGACGAACATCGAACATGTTAGCACCGGGGCATCCCATTCGTACTCCAAAGAAGCCGAATTCCCTCCGCGCGAGGGGGAATGCTTTTCGCCTGTAATCTTATCTGCTCATTGTGCTTCACCAAGACTTCGGTCAAAAGGCCAAGAGCGGCGAGGCATTGTGCATTTGCGCCCCGAGAGCATGCAGCCACCCTATTCCTCGACCGAGGTCGCGGCGGCGATCGGCGTCTCTCTGGATACATTCTATCGCACGCGCCGCCTCAGGCACGAGCGCGATGGCTTGCCTTCGCCGATCAGCGAGCGAGGACCCCTGAAATGGGAACGCACCGGCTTCGATGCTTGGCTTACCCGACATCATCCTATGCGCCCAAAGACGATTGCCAATGACGCATTCGCGCCGCCGCCAGCGGCAAGCGACGAGGATCACCGCGAGCGGCTGCGGAGAGCTTACGGCCAGCACGACTCTTGACAGACTAGATCGCGCTAGATTCCAATGGGTGCCATCTCTTACTGGCACTGAGGCTCTTTATGGCCGATCCCAAGTTTCCCCATGTGAAGTGGCGTGATGGCCGCCCTCGGTCGTCGCACGGCGCTTATGCCAGAGCTCTCGGCTTTGTCGATGCCGACTTGCGCCATCCGCCGTACGATGAAAAAGGCCGTCCGGTCGGTGCGTGGTTCAATCTCCAAGAAGCATCAGACTTTTCAGACAAGCGAAAGTCGGAAATCGAGGCGGCTCGCCGTGCTGGCAAGCTGCCGAAGAAAATTACGATCCGGAAGCGTTCTACGATCGAAGATCTTCTGGACGATTGGAGCAAATCGGTTGAGTTCAAGGCGTTGTCGTCCGCCTCGCAATCTTCCTATCAGAAATGTATCTCCGCTATCTTGTACCGACCGCAATCACGCGAATCCGCGGCGAAGATGCGTGCCGAAATCCGTGCCGCCAAGCTGCTCGGCGTAGCCGAGCCCGTTCGAGCACTCGAGGCGATCGCGACTGCCACTCCGACATCAATCGGGAAGCCGGAGTTCCGAGCCTTTTATAACTATGCGAAATCGGCTCGCGGCCATCATATGGCGCTCTCGATGATAGCGACGCTCTCGGCGGCATTCACTTGGGGACAGGAAAGCACACTGTGGCGTCTCGGGCCCAATCCGCGAGAAGGCATGGAGTTCGATCATCCAGAGGGACGCATCGTGCAGGTTACGATGCCCGAATTTTCCGCGTGGGTCGCCGCAGCCGATGCGATCGAACGGCCTTCGATCGGCGATAGCTTTCACCTGGCATTGTTCACCGGGCAGCGCCAGACCGATCGTCTAATTATGCGCAATGAGAGCGACGTCGAGGGCCGCCACGCGTTCCGGCAGAGCAAAACTGGCGAGCTTGTCGACATAAAAGAGGCGCCGCAACTCAGCGCACGGCTGAATGCCTCGCGTGCACGAGTAAAGGAGCTAAAGCTTCGGCTTCAACTGGATAGGGTGCCACCCGAGCTGGTGGTCAATGAGGACAATGGCGAGCCTTATGACGAGAGTACCTACCGCCACTGGGTGTCGACCGCCCGAGCTGTCGCTATATTCGGCTTTCTGAAGCGCGACAACGCGCGCCAGGCAATCGTACGCGCAGAACGATTGAACGCCGAACTGATTAAGGATGTCGACAAGCTCTTCGCGCCGTTCCCTCTCGAGGAAAATAAAGCGCAGCGCGCTCGAGCGGTCGATCAGCGCAAGCGCGCATTAGCGGAATGGCTGGATGCGCAGACCGCTCGCGACAGCAATGGCGACGAGACAGCATGGCACGTGAAGCCTTGCCCCACCCTAATGTTCGTCAACGGCGCTGGGGAACTCGACCAAAAGCATGACCAAGACCTACGCGATACTTGCGTCATGCTTCTCGATCGCGCTGGCTGCGACTTGCTGACGATTTGCGACATCACCGGGCATTCATATCGAAGCGCGCAGACTATCGTGAAGCACTACCGCGCCCGCAATGCGGCTCGGGCTGATTCCGGTATCGACAGGCTTGAATTGCAGGTCCGAAAGGAAGGCATGAAGAGCTGAACGCAGGCCCGTGGGCCTCATTTGGCCGCGCGTGTCAGCGGCGGATGTTCGCGCCTAATTATCCGACTCGTCGCACGGCGTGCGACGTACGACCATCAAAAGCGTCGCACGAGACCCGGTTTGTTCTGCCGAGGAATTTAAAAAAGCCCTTGCGGGCCAATATCTTAAGGGTGGTGGGCGCACCAGGGCTCGAACCTGGGACCCGCTGATTAAGAGTCAGCTGCTCTACCAACTGAGCTATGCGCCCGAAAGGCGGCTAGTGCCTTGCGAGGTCGGTCGTTTAGCAAAGCGATCCGGGTCTGGCAAGCGATGCAATGAAGGTTTTTCCACAGTCCCCAGAAAGCGAAAAGCCGCTGGATTCCAGCGGCTTCTCAGGGTCAATCGTCGCAAAATCCAGTCCCGTTCAGAGCCGGCCCTCGCGATCCCGGTCGGGACCGCCGTCGCGGTCGAAACGGTCGCGATGGAAGTGCTCCATGCCGCGCTCCATCATGCGGTCCATGCCGCGTTCCATGAAGTGGCGGTGCGGGCCGTCTTCGCCGCCGCCGACCGGGCCGCGGTGGCGGGTCAGCACGGCGAGGCGCCGCTTCTGGCCCTCGTCCAGGGTCTTGTAGAGCGGGTCGGCGGCATCGGCGATCTTCTTCAGGGCCGCCGAGGTCGCGCCCATGTCCTCGGCGCGCTGGCGCAGGCGGGCGACCGGATCCTCCGGCCTGTCGGCGTCCTTGCCGGCATCGCCGGGGCCGGCATTCATCCGCGCATTGGCGCGGTCGATGCGCAGCTTGGCGAATTCGCGCACCGCAGCCTCGACCGGCGGCCACAGCTTCTCCTGGTCGGCGTTGAGCTTCAGCCCGGCATGGACGGCGGCGATCCGCGCGTCGACAAAAGCGGCGCGGTCTTCCGGGTTCATGCGGATGTGGCGGATGTGCTCCATCCACGGACGATGATATTGGGCATAGACCGCGCCCGAGCCGGCGATGCTGAGCACGGCGATGGCGGCGATGGTGAACTTCCTCATCCGGACCTCCTCTGGAAGGATGTCCCTGAAGATGGGCCCGACGCGGCTGACCCGCAACTTACAACTTGGACAGGAAGCGCGCCCTTACCAGGACTGTAACGCCCGATTTTACCTCCAGCCGCAATCGGACATCATTCGCAACAAAAAGGCTTCCGTGCAGACCGCACGGAAGCCTTCGTTCATCGTTCGAAACGATCAGTTCGTCGCGCTCAATTCGTGGTGCTCTTGGCTTCCTTGAGGAATTCGTCGATCAGCGGCTGGCCGATGCGGCCTGCGGCGTCCTTGTAGACCGGCTCCATCGCCTTGCGCATCGCCTCGTCCTGCTCGCCGGTGAGCTTGATGATCTCGCTCTTGCCGCTCTTCTTGATCTCGGCGAGCGCGTCGTCGTTTTCCTTCTGCGACTGCGCGTTGCTGAAGTCGGTCGCTTCCTTCATCGCCTTGGTGAGCTGCTCGCGGATGTCGGCCGGCAGATCGTCCCAGAACTTCTTGTTCACGATCACGACGTAGCCGATGTAGCCGTGATTGGTCTCGGTGATGTACTTCTGCACCTCGTGCATCTTCTGGGTATAGATGTTCGACCAGGTGTTCTCCTGGCCGTCGACCACGCCGGTCTGGAGCGCCTGGTAGACTTCCGAGAACGCCATCACCTGCGGCAGCGAGCTGAGCGCCTTGAACTGGGCCTGCAGCACGCGCGAGGACTGGATGCGGAACTTGACGCCCTGATAGTCGACGGGCGCGATCAGCTTCTTGTTGGCGCTCATCTGCTTGAAGCCGTTGTCCCAATAGGCAAGGCCGGTGATGCCCTTGGCATCCAGCAGCTTGAGAAGCCGCGTGCCGAGCGGGCCTTCCGTCACCTTCCGCAGCGTCTTCAGGTCGGGCAGGATGTAGGGCAGATCGAACACCTCGAACTCGCGAATGCCGAGCGGTCCGAACTTGGAGTTCGACGGCGCCAGCATCTGCACGCTGCCGAGCTGAAGCGCCTCGAGCTCTTCCTTGTCCTTGTACAGCGTCGAGTTCGGGTAGACCTCGACCTTGACCTTTCCGCCGGTGTACTTCTCGGCGAGCTCCTTGAACTTCTCCGCCCCCTTGCCCTTCGGCGTGTCGGTGGCGACGACGTGGCTGAACTTGATGATGATCGGCGATTGCGCCGATGCCGGCCCGGCAAGTCCGAGTGCCAGTGCCGCGATGGACGCGGCGATCGCGAAGGTGCGCATAATCTCTCCCTGTTATTATCTAAGCCGCCCGCGCGCGGGCGGCCAATCCTTTTGCCGACAGCATCAATAGCGGCTGGGAGACGCAGCCGCTATTGGCCGTTAGCAGGGCAGGTATTCATCATAAATACCGTCATTCCGGGATGGTCCGAAGGACCAGACCCGGAATCTCGAGATTCCGGGTTCGATGCTCTCGCATCGCCCCGGAATGACGAACTATGTTCGTCAGCTCGCCGCCGCGGTCGTCACGGTGTCGCGCTGGCGCTTCATGACGATCTTGTTGAGCGCGCCGAGATAGGCTTTGGCGGAAGCCACCAGCGTATCCGGATCCGCCGCGCGCGCCGTCATCGCACGCCCCTCCTGCGACAGCCGCACCGAGACTTCCGCCTGCGCGTCGGTGCCTTCGGTCACCGCGTGGACCTGATACAGCTCCAGCTTGGCCTCGTGCGGGACCAGGCGCTTGATGCAGTTGAACACCGCATCGACCGGACCGTTGCCCTCGGCTTCCTCGATCTTGATCTGGCCGTCGACGTCCAGCTTCATGGTCGCGCGCTGCGGACCGTGGGTGCCGGCGATCACGGTCAGCGAGGTCAGCTTGATGCGGTCGTGGGACGCTGCCATCTCCTCGTCGACCAGCGCCTCGATGTCCTCGTCGTAGATGTCCTTCTTGCGGTCGGCCAGCGCCTTCATCCGCGTGAACGCATCTTCCAGCTGGTTCGGGCCGAGCTTGTAGCCCATCTCCTCCAGCTTGTGCACGAAGGCATGGCGGCCGGAGTGCTTGCCCAGCACCAGCGAGGACTGCTTCAGGCCGACCATTTCGGGCCGCATGATCTCGTAAGTCGAGGCGTCCTTCAGCACGCCGTCCTGGTGGATGCCGCTCTCATGCGCGAACGCGTTCCGGCCGACGATCGCCTTGTTGTACTGGACGGGAAACGAGGTAGCCGCCGACACCACCTTGGAGGCCCGGGTGAGCTGGGTGGTGTCGATCTTGTTCCAGTACGGGAATTTGTCGTTGCGGACATTGATCGCCATCACGATCTCTTCGAGCGCCGCGTTGCCGGCGCGCTCGCCGATACCGTTGATGGTGCACTCGACCTGGCGCGCGCCGCCGACGACGCCGGCCAGCGAGTTCGCGACCGCCATGCCGAGGTCGTTATGGCAGTGCACGGAGAACACGGCCTTGTCCGAGTTCGGCACGCGCTCGATCAGCGTCTTCATGAAGTGGGTGTATTCCTCCGGCACCGTGTAGCCGACGGTGTCGGGGATGTTCACCGTGGTGGCGCCGGCCTTGATGACGGCTTCGACGATCCGGCACAGGTAGTCCATCTCGCTGCGGGTGCCGTCCTCGGCCGACCATTCGACGTCGTCGATCTGGTTGCGGGCGCGGGCGACCATGGCGACCGAGGTCTCCAGCACTTCTTCCGGCGTCTTGTTCAACTTCACCCGCATGTGCAACGGCGAGGTCGCGATCACAGTGTGGACGCGGCCGCGCTTGGCGAACTTCACCGCTTCGGCGCAGCGGTCGATGTCGGCCGGATGGGCGCGGGACAGGCCGGCGATGACGGCATTCTTCGAGCGGCGGGCGATCTCGCTCACAGCTTCGAAGTCACCCTGCGAGGTGATCGGGAAGCCGGCTTCGATGACGTCGACCCCCATATCGTCCAGCAACTCGGCGACCTCGAGCTTCTCCTCGAAGGTCATGGTGGCGCCGGGGCACTGCTCGCCGTCGCGCAAGGTGGTGTCGAAAATGATGACGCGGTCCTTGTCGGACTTGTTCGCGGGGACCATTGCAAATTTCCTTTTGAGCTTTTGCGCCGTCAGTCTGCTGGGCGCTTGAGGTGTCCGGTGATCTCGACCAACCCCTGAGTGCCCAGGCGCGTCGCGCCCAGCCGGCCCTCAGGGGCAAGTAAGAAGAAGGCCGCCAATAAGGAGGGTGGGCAGCAGCGCGGCCGGGATCGTGGCGGCGGCCAGAGCCACCTCCCCCGAAATCCCATCAATTTGGCCGCGAATCAGCATTGCCAGACCCTTTTGAGCCCCAAATCCTCGGTCAAAACCGTTGACGGTTGGTTGCCGGGAGGCTCAGTGACCCGTTTCTAGACGAGAAATAGCAGCAACTGCAACGCCAAAAGATGGTCAGGGAACCTGACCTGGTTGCAGGGTCTCGTGTCCCGGACGCGCTGCAACGCGAAGCGTTGCTGCGCAGAGCCGGGACCCAGGGGCGGCACGGCACGATGCGGATGGATGGGCCCCGGCTCTGCAGCGCACCACTTCGTGCTGCGCTGCGTCCGGGGCACGAGAGCGGAATCTGGCGCACGCTTTCTCGACACCGTCATTGCGATGCTCCAATGCACATCCCAGCGTGCAGTGCCGTAGGGTGGGCAAAGGCGCACAGCGCCGTGCCCACCAATTCAATCGCGGTGCGAGGATGGTGGGCACGCTGCGCTTTGCCCACCCTACGATATCGAGTTTGTGGCACGCAGCTCAGCTCGCAAACACACCTTCGCGTCCTCGCGGCGGATTTCGCCCGAGCTTTGCTTGGTCTCTCCACCCTCCAATCCAAGAGGGCGCAGGGAAGGCCGGGTGCTCGCTCGCACCCGCGGTCCGCTGCGCGAAATGCACACGCAGAAAGAACCGCACAGCAGCATAC